>NZ_JAPDHR010000003.1:0-14457 GCF_030063005.1 Dehalobacter sp. | reverse complement strand
ATTACATACTCTTTAAATTTTCCAAAATCATATTCATGAACAGTAGAACATTCCAAGAGCATTGTTTCTCGCATTTATTACCTCTAATATTTTTAACCTGAGGTTATTAATAAATATTATGTAAAGTAAAGTGTAATGCAAAGATGGGATAATGCGTTGAGGATTGTAATCAGCAATAAATCTGTTATGTCGCACTGCTCCGGTGTTTTTGATTTATTGTTTGTCATACATTTTATTCTTTGCTCTTGCTTGGACTTTTGTTTTACTAAGCTTTTGTTAATTATATAACTTCTATTCTTGTCACGCGTATATCTTTTTCATAGCCCTTGTATTTTTCATATTTATTTCTGCTATGTCTGCCTGGCCTGTTTTACTTTATCAGTCTTTTTTCTATATTTTATCTGAATAATTGCTTTTCTTTTTTTTGCCAAAAAATGCTTCTGAATAGCAGCCCCAGATTTGCCCTGTAAGGCGTTAAAATGTATTGGGTAAGGTATTTGTACCTTGGAATATTTGTACGCTTAATTGAGTTAATCAATATCGAGGCAATTTTAGTTCTTTTGTGATTTGTAACCAGATTCTGGTCTAATTGCAAAGCTTAAACTTTATCCTAAAGTTTAATAATTTTCGTTAGATTAAATATAAAGTAATTTTAATCCTCATATTTAGAATTATTCAATTATATAAATATAAATGGAAAATGAGTTCTGGGATTTTCGATTAAACACGCCAGTCGATAGGATTAATTATTTCATCGTTATAGGTCAATTAGATAAAATATCTACTAATTAAAAAAGGATATTACATTTTGATTAAGAAATCTCATTGATTTAAGTTTCCCCTCTTTTAATAAGTGATATATTTCACATGTTATATTAATATTACTTCTAAATTTCGATATGTCTTTTTACTTTCAAATCTGTATAAAAATGAAATTATTAATATTTCCCTGGCTTATCAAAACAAAATAATATAAGGCCCCTGCCCTATCAAGACTCTTTGATCGATCCTTACAAATTGTTTGAGCTTTTAATAAGAATTAGCGGTATTCTTATTTTAGACCCGACCGGTCGTCAGTATTTAAAGCTCACATTTGTATAATTTACATTCAATATAAACATATTCCATCCCATCAGGCCGTTTTATCGTTGCTATAATATCTTTTCCACCGTCGCAAGTTGGTGGAGTCCATTTTGTGTCAATTCGTCAATATGTCACTCATTCGACCGGCCTCAAGTCAAATAAACTTTTATTACTTTTTCCCAAATATGGTTCGGGAATACTTCCTTTAGGTGTAATTAATTATCTAACATAATAGACAGCAGGTCTATATCTAATCTCTAACTATCAACAGCATAATAACATATTATCCATTTTCATTCTTGAGCATTTGTATTTTTACTACGTCCCCTTCCTGAATCACCTGTAAGGGGATATAAGACTTTCGATTTTTTTCATCAAATTCCTTGTTATTTTTCTTTGAATAATTCACTTCTTTTATACAAATATTAAATTGACTTAGTTTCATTCAGTAGAAGGAAGGGATTATTATGGATAATAATAAAAATAGAATCAAAGACAGAGAAAAAAGCAATGCTGAATTAAGAAAAATGAAACCAAAAGATAACGCAGATGTAGGAATTATTAACGGCAATAAAATTGGTGTACATGATGGCAAACATGAAAAGAGTAAATAATGCTCTTTCAAGAATCTTTTGGCTTTAGTTAGCTATTTTTATTACCTTAATGCTTTTTGCGTGTAATAAACAATGCCAATGGTACCTGGACCAACATGCAGGCCAATGACCGGTCCGATAGCTATGATATCTATGTTAACTTTCAACTTTTCTTTAATCAGTTGTGCAAGTTCCTTTGCTTCGTCCAGACAATTGATATGATGAATAATGACCTCTCCTAAACCATATTTGCTTATGTTATCCAGCATGATATCAATCATCGATAATACTGCCTTTTTCTTCGTTCTTACTTTTGTTACAACGGTCGTTATGCCGTTTTCCACAGTCAGAATCGGAATAATCCCAAATAAGTCACCAATTAAAGCACTGGCCCCGCCAATTCTGCCGCCTTTTTTTAGGTATTTGAGGTTTTCAGGAATAAATAAGAACCTACTTCTTTGAATATTTTCTAACGCTGCTTCTTTAACTTCCTCTAATGTCTTATTTGCTTTTGCTTCTCTTGCAGCCATAATGACCGCTAACCCTAGCTGCATGGAATTTGACCTAGAATCAATGATCTCTATCCTGGCATTTTTATGCTTCTCTAATACCATCTCTTTCACTAATTGCCCTGTTGAAAAGGTCCCGCTCATTTCTGAAGATAAGAAAATACAGCAGAGGCTATCTCCCTTCTCGATTACCGCAAGCATTTCATTATATAACTCGCCAATAGAAGGCTGCGAAGATGTCGGAATTCCATAAGAATCCATTTTTTTATAAAACAGATCGTTATCGATATCTACTTCTCGTATACTGTCACTCCCAAATGAAAGGCTCAAAGATACCATTCTAATATTTAGTTCTTCTTTGATTTCCTTACTTATATAGCTTGTACTGTCAGTTAGAACCTGTACTGCCATCTGTTTATCTCACTTTCTTTATTGGCCTATTTTCTATTTCGACAATTATTTTTCTTTTTTATCATATAATGTAAAACACTGCTTGTCTATTATTGTTCAAAATATACTTCTAAAATGCCTATTATTGTGAATACTACATCCAGATAATTTTGCTTTTTTAGGGGGAATTCCGTTTGAAACATATTGAAGTATTTGGTACGGAAAAATTAGCTCGTTTACGTAAAGTCATTCTTCATAAGCCCCAACAGTCTTTGAATTTAGTCAATCCGGCAAATTATCAGGAATGCTTATTTAATTTTGTCCCTGATATTTTTCAATATCAGTTGGAACATGACCGGTATGCTGACCTTCTGCGCTCTCAAGGAATTGAGGTACTCAACCTTCAGGATTATGTACAGAAGAATAGAACGCTCATGGATTCTCTACCGAATTTACCCTATCTTAACGATACTTGCCTGATTACAAGTCAAGGAGCTATCCTCTCCAAGATGTGCCCCGGCAGCCGCGCAGGAGAAGAAAAGGTTGTCGGAGAAGCTCTGGAGAATCTCGGCATTCCCATCTTTCATGCCTTTGAGGGTGAGGATCAATTTGAAGGGTGTCTGGCAATTTCGCCTGAAATTCTTTTTTTAGCGGATACCGAGCGGCATGCTCAAAAAACACTCGAAGAATTTTTCAATAAAGCACTCCATCTTTTTTCGCAGATCATCTATGCGGAGATTCCCCAGGAAAGACGGTATATGCACCCTGATATGATTTTTGGCAGAATCAGTGAAAGTCTGGCCTTAGCTTATTTGCCGGCTTTTTTGAAAACATATCTGATTACCGAAAAGCAGCGCACGGAAATTAATATACGGGATTATCTTGCTCACCGGGAAATGGAACTTATTGATATCTCCGACCAGGAACAGCAGTTATGGGGCTGCAGTTTTGTTTCTGTGGATGCTAATATTCTCATCCATTATGATATTGCCTTAAATCTTAGGACCCAAAATGAGCTGAGCCGCAGAGGGGTGGAAATGATTCCCTTCCATCCTGAGGCCTTATTAGCTGGGGGCGGAAGTCTCCGCTGCCTGACTTTGCGCGTTTGGCGAGACTCTAATCTTTAACTAAAGACTTCTCAGAGCGTCAATCGGATTTAATTTACTGGCTCTTCTCGCAGGCATATAGCCAAAGATAATTCCGACGACAGCTGAAAACCCTACCGCTAAGATAACGGTGGATAATTGCATGGTGTAACCGACACCAATCAGGGTGGAAGCAATATAGGCGATGACACTTCCCAAAATCAAGCCGATGAGCCCGCCAAAAATGGAGAGAAAGATCGATTCGATTAAAAATTGCACCTGGATTCTATTGGGGGTGGCTCCCAGGGCTTTGCGCAAACCGATTTCCGTCGTGCGCTCGGTAATCGATACCAGCATCATATTCATGATCCCAATCCCGCCTACAACCAGAGAAATAGCGGCAATTCCTCCTAAGAGCAGTGACATCATCCCCATCATAGACTGAAAAAAAGCAATAATATCTCCCATGTTGAACACAGAGTAAGCCTGATCGTTATAGTTAAAAGCAGTGTTTAAAACCCCTTTAATGTCCAATACCGTATCATCGGCTAAGCTTGTATCCACTAAAAAGACATCAAGAGCAGTGATATTTTTTACACCCAGACTGCGAAGTGCAGTCGTATACGGGATTACGATCGTGTCATTTGTGGAGGTGATGCTAAAACCGCTTGATGGAGCCATTGTACCAATGATCTGATAAGTTGTTCCGTTGATGATCAGGTTTTTTTCAAGGGGGTCGACTCCATAAAAGAGTGCGGTTACAAGTTCCTGCCCGATAACGGCAACCTGGTTTTTACTCCGAATATCCAGGATATTGATGGCTCTGCCTGATTGGAGCAGGCTTTTATTCGATTGAAAGTACACCTCATTTTTTCCCTGAACATTGATATCTTCTTTGACTTGGTCCTGGTAAACAATATTGGTTTTGGTTAACACAGTCGGTGATACGCCTTTGATATTTTTAAGATGAGCAATGTTTTTCATATCTTCCTCGTTTAGTCCTTGTTTCAGCGGAGTACCCATTGCATTGACCGTAATTTTATTAGCGCCGAGGGAGGTCACTTGTTGACTGATGCTGTTGGTCGCACCCTGAACAATGGTTATAAGCGCAATGATTGAGGCCACACCAATGATAATACCCAGCATGGTTAAGAACGAGCGAAGTTTATTGGTGACGATGTTTTTCCAGGACATCATGATACTTTCCCACAGCATATCAAGCTCCCTCCCCCTCTGTTAAGTTTCCATCCAAAATATGAACAAGGCGTTTGGCGTGACGCGCAATATTTTGATCATGGGTTATCATAATGATGGTTCTGCCTTCATGATTTAATTTTTCGAAAAGATCCATGACCTGATTGCCGGTTTTTTGGTCCAAGGCTCCGGTTGGTTCATCCGCAAGCAGAATAGTCGGGTCGGTAACGATTGCCCGGGCGATGGCCACCCGTTGTTGTTGTCCGCCTGAAAGTTGATTGGGGAGGCTTTCTAGCTTGTCTTGAAGTCCAACACGCGTGAGAATGGCCTTGGAGCGTTTTAGGCGTTCCACGGGAGACAGACCGCTATAAATGAGTGGAAGCTCGACATTTTGCTGGGCAGTCATGCGCGGCAAAAGTTGAAAGTTTTGAAAAACGAAGCCAATCTCTTTGTTCCGTACTCTGGCCAATTCAACCTCATTCAAATCGTCGATATCGTTGCCGGATAGAAAATATTTGCCGGTTGACGGGACATCCAAACAGCCGATGATATTCATCAGCGTAGTTTTTCCTGAACCGGAGGGACCAAGAATGGATAAGGATTCGCCTGAACGGATAGTAAGATTGACATGATGCAAAACTTGAAGTTCCTCTTCTCCCATGAAGTAGCTTTTACAAACATCTTGCATCTTAAGGATTTCCGTCATTGATCTGGCCTCCTTGCATTCTGCCGCCAAAGGTCAAATTATTTGCTGTCGTTGTTTTGGGATAATAGATGGTTTCTCCTACGGCTACCCCTTTTTTGATTTCTACGGTTTGGCCGTCATTAACACCGGTAGTAATCTCCGTATGCACGACGGCATTGCGTTCCCCTTCTTTGAAGACGAAGGGCGTGTTGTTAGCGTCAAACTGGATCACTGACATGGGCAGGGTAACCACTCCGACGGCTTTTTGATTTTGGATGGTTACTTCTGCCGTCATGCCGATGCGTAGACTTGGATCTTTATTAATGTCAACAGCCGCCGTAAAGTAGGTCACACCACCTGCAACCGTACCTTCTCTGGAAATACTGCAGATTGTACCCTTCAGTTTTTTTTGAATAGCGGCAATTTCAATATTTGCTTCGTTGCCTGTCTTTATGGCAGGGAGATCATATTCATCGACTTTGATACTAATCTGAAGGTTGTCATAATCAACGATGTCCATGAGCATTGTACCGGCCATGACCTGGGACCCCTCTTCCGCGGTCAGGTTTGTTATTTCACCATTAATTTTGGCTTTTATCGCCTCACCGGTTGTTGTTTTAAGTAAGATATCTCCTTTTTTAACCGTATCCCCTTCTTGAAAATTAAGCTTTGAAACCTGCATGATTTTTTCTGACATGACGGTTTGACGGTTTTGGGTTTCAATATTTCCGGAAAATGTATAATTGGTCGTGATATCCCCCTTTTGGGCAGTTACACTATCATAGGAAAAAGGTTTTGGTCGTAAGAGGTAAGCCGACGCAACACTAATAACGACAAGGGTGATCAAGCTATAAATCATCCATTTGCGGATTTTTGATTTTCTTTTTGTTTTCATTTTAGGTGCCTCCCGTTTAGCAAGTGCCTCCATTTATTTAGAAGCATTCAAATATTTAAATATTTTTTGTTTCGCTTAGTATGAACGAAAAAGTTCAATTCAATTAATTCATTATGATTACATAATCGCCGCTCCTTACCATCTATGGCAGTGAGGTATAAGGCCATCTGTAGGCAAATAAAAAAAGCAAGAACCATACAGTTGATTCTTGCCTTTTGCTTACTCGGTTTATATTTGTTTCCTCAGTTATATTTGTAAATCTTGAATTTTATTCTCTTTGCTATAATAATGGTTAGTACTGTACATCGACTAAGCATAAACCTTTGGCTTGTGCCAAGGGCCCTGCTTCCCAACGTTTCTTTTCCTGTAAGATTTTTTTGACATCGTTCGGCTGCAACGTGCCTTTTCCTACTTCGAGCAGCGTTCCAACGATAATTCTTAGCATATTCCATAGAAAGCTATTGCCGTTAAATTCAATTTTAATAAGGCCTTTATTTTCGTTAATCAAAATAGAATTGATTGTTTTAACAGTGGATTTAGCACTGCGCTCATTTGTAAAGCTCTGAAAATCATGCGTTCCAATGAGCAGTTCTGCAGCAGTCCTCATTTGTTCCAGATCCAGCTTATCCGCTAAGTGATAGGTATATTTTCTGTTAAATACATCCCTGAATTTATTATTATTGATGGTATAAACATACGTTTTTGCTTTGACGTTATATCTGGCATGAAATCTTTCAGATACTTCTTCCATTGATTTTACAACAATATCTTCCGGTAAAAATTCATACAAATAGGCTAAGATCTTCTTGGTCTTGAAGGTAGATGTTGTATGGAAATTAGCAATGTAATTTTCGGCGTGTACCCCGGCATCTGTCCTTCCACAACCGATAACCTGAATCTTCTCCTCTGCCATTTTTGCTAAGACAGTTTCAATTTTACCTTGAATGGTCAGATCGGTATCTTTTTGTTTTTGCCAACCTTTATATTTGGTCCCATCATAGGCGATTGTCATTCTTAAATTTCTCATTTAGAGTCTGCCTTTCTATATTTTTTTAAATGTCTTAATTATCCCTAGAATAACTTACTACAATGATCAACATAATAATAATGAAACAAAAACAATTTGGAGGTGTGTTCCATGTTTGGGACTGTTAAGTGGTTCAACTCTGAAAAGGGATTTGGATTTATCGAAGGAGATGGCGGACAGGATGTGTTTGTTCATTTTTCATCTATTAAATCCCAAGGATATAAATCGCTCAATGAAGGTCAAAAAGTACAATTTGATGTAGAAAAAGGACAACGCGGGCTCCAGGCAACAAATGTAACTCTTTCTTAAAAATATATCTTTATAATAGCACTGTTTGTTTTTATACGGTGCTATTTTTCGGTTATGGTACTTTGGGGTAGGTCTCAGATGCGTTATTCAAAGCCTGAAGTGCTTGTTCTTCAGGCATATTTCCAATTATGGCAGCACATTTGTTACACAGTATTTTTCCTTTACCTTGAAAAGCACTAATACTTCTTTCATCACTGCAAGCGTTACGGAATATCGGCACATTACAGAATTCACATCGTTGAAATTCAGCATCCTGATGACCTTTAAGATAACCTTGAGCATTACTGCGTCTTAATTTTTGATGTCTCATTTTTTTCACTTCCACAAAAAAGTTAATGTTATTTTGTCCAAAATCCAAGTTCTTGAATAAGGGAAAAGAAAAAGGGTTCGGAATCGAACCTCTTAGTTTTACTTTATTAATCTAAACTCATTATAACATAAAAATGTTTTCTTTACTATAACAGCCGAGCTTGCATCAATCAACCATTCTAGCATGGACACGGGTATTATTAGGTATTTATCTATTTCTTACCGAAACCAAAAGAGAAATAAAAGGCAGCCTTTGGTTATGGTATGTTATGGATATCTAGAGGTGGCAAATAATAAAAGGTATCTTTTTAAAATTTAGGATAAGAATAATACTGTTCATTAAAAATAATAAAAAGGTATTCGAACTCTTCGAATTAAGCATTACACGTGAGGTGATATTACATGAATAAAGATTCGGGAGATTTCAGTTTTTCTTTTAAGGCTCTCGGCTCCATTGCAGCCATTTTAACAGCTGGTTACGCCATAGGACATCACAAAGAACAAAAGTCCCTAAAAATCCGCCGCTCAAGAAATCGAAAAATAATGCTGGCATCTTTACCGCTAGCTTTATTAACTACCGGACCACTAACGCGTAAGTTAATTCAAAAAAATGTAGCAAAAGCAATTACTATTTTAACAACAGATGAATACGGTAAAAACGTCATGGAGCTATGGACTGCCATTCATCGGGCCGGTGTTCAAAACATTGTTGAAAACAACTTAAGGGCAACACAAGGGACAACGATTAACAGGCCAATTGGCAGTTCAAAAAGGTTTGACGGGTTCGATAACCTTATGTTTGTTCCACCTCAAATGACGATGCTCTCTAAATCAGGCGATACCGCAGTTGACATGAAAGTGACACTGGGCCCTAAGGCAACCAAGCCTCTTACGGTCAATATACCTCTTCTTATTTCTGGAATGGCTTATGGAATCGCTCTAAGCGAGCCAGCAAAAATAGCTTTAGCCAGAGGAGCAAAACTAGCAGGGACAGCTACAAACTCCGGTGAAGGCCCCTATCTGAAAGAAGAACGCGATGAAGCGGATAAATATATTCTGCAAATTGCCAATTGGCCATGGGGATTACGCACGGATCAAGAGATTGCCTCTGCGGACATGCTGGAAGTACATATTTCGCAAGGAGGGCAGAAAGGCGTCTTCTATGTAGCTCCGGATGAAATTAAAGGCAAAGCACGTAAACTTATGGGCTTATCCCCCAATCAAGGGATATCGGGTCTACCTGCTCCTCCCGGTGTACAAAGTGCCGCAGATTGGCCCATACTGGTCAATAACCTGCGTAATAAAGCGAATGGAATACCTATTGCTCTGAAATTGATGTCCACAGACAAAATTGAAGAAGATTTAGGTTTAGCTGTAGATGCAGGGTTTGATGTCATTGCCGTCGACGGAACGCAAGGCGGATCGCTTGTTTCCAACCCCACGATGCAGGATGACTTTGGAATTCCCAGTCTCCATGCGTTAGTTCGCGCGGTCCGTTACTTACAAAACCGCGGAGTTCGAGAGCAGATAAGTCTGATTGTCTCTGGCGGCTACTTTAATCCCGGAAGCTGTTTAAAAGCACTTGCGCTTGGTGCCGATGCTATTTATCTGGGTACCGTCCCCTTATATGCCTTAGCCAACAAGCAGCATCAAAAAGTAATCCCCTGGGAACCTCCTACAGTCCTTGTTAGCTATGCATCGAAATATAACAAAAAGCTAAACATAAACTTAAGCGCTGAAAGAGTATCCAATGTCTTACGTTCTATGGCTGTTGAAATGGAACAAGCCATTCGTGGCTTGGGGAAAGCTTCTGTTAAAGAGCTAAGCCCTAGCGACTTAGTGGCGCTTGATACGTTCTCTGCTGAATTAGCAGGGGTAAAAAGAGCATATTAGTTTAATTATAAACCTAGAATTTGCTTGAATTCTTCTTTTAACTGTTTCTTAAACTGTAGATTCGGCTTCACGGTTACCTTATTTTCGCGCAATTGAGGCAGAATCTTGAGGAACCCGTAGTATTCTTTTTCAGCTGTTTCAATAATTTCCTTTACCTTATAAGATTTTCGCATATTCATCAATCCCCTCCCCCTCTTAAATATCTCGTTCACGATTAATTACCAATTCCTCATAGGCTTCGTTGTTATGACAGATGTTGTTCCAGATACTATCGATGATCATAGCATCGACCTGCTGAAACAGATACTTTTCGCTTTGAACGTAGATGATGGCGCATATCTCACTTCTAAAGAATAAGGGAACAGCCATAATTGATGCGTCGTCGCTGATCCTAAAGTCCTTATTAATAATCGATTCCTGAGCCAGCTCCTTTAATGTGGCTCTATTCACAATCGGTACATTATTATATGAGGCAATCTCTTCAGATACAATCAGATAATTGCAGTGTGTCTTTCTAATAGTATATAGTTTAAATTGGATATTGATTACCTTTGTTATACTTTTAATAAAATATGGATCCGTAATTTCTTTTCCAATGTTTTTAATATCTTCAATCATTTCCATTATCGATGCGTTATTTAAGATTCTTAATATCCCCATCAAGGCAACACTGATTTCATTCAGCATGGCATTTTTAATAACAGCAGACTCAGACAATATAGCCTCCATGCTAAGCTCTCCATAAGGTGTTTTAATGCCAATTGTTTTAAAACTTATAAACGGCAGCTTAATCATTAATAACCATAATAAAATATATAAGACGATTCTTATCGCTTGAAATACGGGTGCTTGAAGAATTTGGGCAAAAACACCTAAATGATCTATATTTATCCCTACAGGATTACTTAGAAATAACTCCTCACAGAAATAAAGGCCAATGAATATTGCGATCAGTGCGATGAATATCCCCCATATTTGTCTGGCATTTAGCCGTTTTAGCTGATAAAGTGTTTTAGACAAAAACATTTCAAATATGTCTTTTATAATCAAATTATTGCCCTCACTTTTATCCGATTACAACATCGGTACCAATATATGGTAAAGTATAGTCAAAAATAACTCCTTGTGAAAAAGTAGAAATAATTTCTAATATATAAATATATAAACAGCTCCTTCCAGGCAGTATCCTCAACAGGATCCACTTCAGAAAGGAGCTGTTTGTCCCATACATTCATTTACAAAATTACGACAATTGTTTTTTATTTCGTTTTATCGAATTCTACCAGTTTCTGTGCGAAATCATAAAAATATTTATTCAACGGATGAGTAGGATTAGCCGGCAGCTCCTGGCTTTCGTCATAAGCCAAAGTTGAAACTATCATCGAAGCTGCCGCTACAGCAGGCAGTACGCTTGGAGCCGCTTTGATCGGACCATAAAATAAGAAATCGCTCCACAGGACGGCCGATACTGCATGCACTGCAGCATTCATGGCGGAAAAGCCTTCCCCACCCCACATCTCCCGACTTTCTTTCCACATATACGTCCCATTAGCAGGAGCTGATCCAACCGGCCAACCGGTTTCCGCTTTGATTTGTTTGCCTGCCAGGGATGAAAAAGAAATGGACGGAAGATTCATTACTGTCGTATCGATTAAGACCGAGGCAAAATCTTTCGCTCCAATGGCTTTCAGCATTTCACGGCATGCCTGTACCCTGCCGGAAGGAGTCTGGTTCGTTTCATCGAATACTTGCAGGACCACGTGTTTGATTTTCAATTCTTTTAATGCCGCTGCCTGGCCGATGCTGTCTTTATCCCAGGGTGTAATGCTGTTATATAGAATTTTGTCCTGAATACCAAGACTGGCAGCATATTCTGCCGCGTCAAGACGCGCTTTTTCGCCCCAAATGTCTATAGCAAAAGGGCGGTTGCTGATTGTAAGATAAAAATCAATATATTCCTTCATTTCATCTGCGGAAACCGCTGTCAAAGCTACTATGGCAGGTATCCCTGTCTGATCGGACAGCTCTTCCTGCCTGAGAATGTATGAACGGGCTTTTTCACGGTCAAATTTCCTGTCACGGCGGCTTTCCAGAATACGGTCTCCGTTATGAAACATTGAAGATATAAGCAGAGGCGGATTATCTCCAGCTTGGCCACCGACAATCATGTCACAGATGCGGCAAACTTTTGGTGTTAAGTCATATTTAAACATTTCTTCTCCCATATCTGTTTGGATGATTTAGCAAATCGTATTATACCATATATCATTAAAAATAACCATTAATTAACAGTAATTGCCAAATTGAGTGAGTATTTTGAATTAATTAGACTTGACTTTATTGATGATTTTCGTTATCTTAATAGAAGTTAAATATATTTATATAATCTTAGGTGCCCCACTAAGGGAGAATAGGAAAATCGGTAATAATCCGATACGGACCCACCACTGTATAGACGAGTCCCCGCTGATCCACTGGCGTATGCTGGGAAGGTGCGTTCAGGACGTTTGAGTCTGAGTCAGGAGGCCTGCCTAAGAGGTAAAAGTCTTTCCTGGGTAATGGAAAGCGGCGGTGATGACGGCAAAATCCCGACCACAAGAAAATTTGTGGCGGGGTTTTATTTATTTTTAAATATTTTATTGGAGGTTTTTAAATGAGCAGTCTTACAAAATTTCATGGTTTGGAAAATTTAAAAAATGCGACTGGGCAGGAACTTGAAATTGCCTTGCAAGAACTGATGGGCGGAATCAAAGCGCTCGATCAGGAAGCCTTGGCAGGCATGCAAAGCCGTGTAGATGCGAAAATTAAGCCCCTCGGAAGCTTAGGTGTCTTAGAGGATATTGCACAACAGCTCGCAGGCATATTTGGCACCACGCATCCAAAAATCAATAAAAAAGCAGTCCTTCTTATGGCCGGAGATCATGGTGTTGTCGTCGAAGGCGTCAGTGCTGCACCTCAGGAAATCACGAAACAAATGTTCTATAGTTACCTGAATGGCGGTGCCGGCATTAATGTCCTCGCCCGGAATGCCGGAGCAGATGTTATCAGTACGGACATCGGCATTGCCACCCCATTGGACGCTCCTGAGCTTATGGCCTACCGGGTTAAAAACGGAACAGACAATATGGCGAAAGGACCGGCAATGACCCGTCAAGAGGCCATGCTTGCAATACTGACAGGTGCAAGAATTGCGGCCAATGCGATTGACTCTGGTGTTAATCTGTTAGCAACAGGTGAAGTCGGTATTGGCAATACAACGCCGAGCGCTGCCTTGATCTCTGTGTTTACCGGTCACTCTGTTGAGGATGTTACCGGCCGCGGAACTGGCTTAAAAGATGATGCCCTGATTAATAAGCAAACCGTGATTAAATGCGCAATCGAAATTAATCAGTGTAATCCTGACGCTCCAATCGATACCCTGGCCAAAATTGGCGGACTCGAAATTGCTGCGCTCGTTGGAGCAATCCTCGAAGCTTCCTATCAG
The DNA here is from genome assembly GCF_030063005.1 of Dehalobacter sp. Classification (NCBI taxonomy): domain Bacteria; kingdom Bacillati; phylum Bacillota; class Clostridia; order Eubacteriales; family Desulfitobacteriaceae; genus Dehalobacter; species Dehalobacter sp. The sequence continues at coordinate 1,001 of NZ_JAPDHR010000003.1, read as the reverse complement.
CATGTACCAATTATTCTCGACGGCATCATTTCATCTGCTGCAGCAATCACTGCAGCAAAACTGGCACCCCTGTCCACTTCCTATATGATTGCTTCTCATAGTTCAGAAGAGCTTGGACAGCATCTAGCTCTTCATCAGCTTGGGCTCAAACCCAGACTTGACTTCCATATGAGACTTGGAGAAGGCACAGGTGCCGCTCTGATGTTCCCGATGGTCGAGGCAGCCCTTAAAATCGCTGATGAAATGGCCACATTTGAACAAGCTGCAGTTACCACTGGAGACTTCTAAAATCTGCAAAGAAAGATGAAAAAGACATGTGCGAAATAATCCGTGCATGTCTTTTTTGCATAATCATCGATAACGGAAACTCTTGATAGTTTAATTAGATCCCAATCTTTTGCATCAGCTTGTCACTTGCTAATACAAAATTCTTGCCGATAGCTGTCTGCATAAACGCCTGAAAAAAAATTCCGATGTTTGCAGGGATAAGGATCACTTCGATCAATGGATATACGTTAATTTGAGATGCGATCCATCTGGCAGCCAATGACAACCCGGTAAAGAAAGCCATGGAAAAAACCAGACAGCGCCGGTAGCTGGAACAATGAGAACCGCCGGTAAATACCCGTAAAGCCAAAGCGGAAAATATTATCACGAGCGTATACACAATGGTACCGAATATTGCAGATACCCCTACGGTTAGAATTAATTCGATTATTACTCCAAGAAGCAAGGCTAAACCATATTCTATTTTCGCTTTATGGACAGCGTCCATTTCTTCACCTTTTACCATACGATTTGTCAAATGATGTGCAACACCCTCGAAATCAAACAATTGTTCACCCATCCTCCAGTCCGTGTTTAGGAAAATCGTCGTTAATTGAAAATCAAACTTCCGTTCACTAAAGCCCCTTGCCGTTGAAGGAGTAAGCTCCGTTTTTTCTCTATAAACTAGATGAAAAAAGGTATATAATCTTTGTAAGATAGCATGGAAATCTGGC
>NZ_JAPDHR010000002.1:0-120385 GCF_030063005.1 Dehalobacter sp. | reverse complement strand
ATCGCATTCATTCTTCCAACGATTACATAGCGCCATTAAAGGTGCATGATGCAGCATGATTGCGTAATTCAATGAAAACAATAATTATTTAGGGTTTCTCCGTGTCTACCAAACGTAGGCAAGGTCACTGGGCTGGTAATGGTGGTGAATAATTGGAAGGAGGAAGCGTATGCAATACGATTATGGAAGATGCGAGGGGGCAAGGGCTATTCCTGACACTTTCTATCCGATTGAAAAACTGAGGGAATTCACGCATATAGGAGTAGTAAAAACCTATGCTAAGGACAGTAATGTGATCTTACCGGGAGGTAAAGATTATATGCTGGTTTATGTGCTTTCCGGAAGGATAAGTTTGAACCTGATGACGGAAGACGGCAGGGAAAGAGTGATTTATTTTTCCGGAGAAAATGGAATTTTGGGTCGTCTGTATAAGATGGAAAATGATAATGATGCCTATGCGGTTGCCATAGAAGATTCTAAAGTATGTCTTTTTTTCGAAGAGCACCTCAGAATTATTTTCCGTCAAGATGAAGACATGATCTTTGAAGTGCTTAGAAATTGTCTTTCCAAAGTAAGTTATTATATGAGACAAACGATAGAAAGGGACTTTTACAATCCAACGATTAGAATCTTAAGATTGTTGCATGGACTTTATCTTACCAATGGAATATCGGTAGGAGATTCTTACGAAATACGTATGGACTTATCATTGCAATTTATTTCTGAGATAACAGGAGCACATTATGTTACAGTCTCCAAAGTATTAAAGTATTTAAAGGAGCAAAAAATTATTGAAAAGAAGAAAGACAAAATAATTATTCATGATCTGGAAAAACTTAAAGAATTAACCCATGAGAAGCATATTTATAAATATATTTATTAGAATTAAGTTTGAAAATTCATTTTGTACAGATAACTTTTTGAATTCCATTTCATTAGAGAAATGGAGTATTTTTTTGTATTATTGTAAATTACCTGTGTCTCTATTGAATTTTCTAGTCAACAGTTTAAAACAAAAAATATTTTGAAGATGTATAGTTTTTAGTTATACAACTAAACTTCACTCAAAATTATTAAATACAATGTACCTATAGTCATAAAAATGACTGAATTATCAAAAGGGAGGTGAAAATGATGGGTACATTCTTAATTTTTTTAGCGAGCGTATTATTCTTAGCGGGTATTTTATTTATTAAACCTCGTGCTAAACGTGAACAAATGTGGAAAACAGTAGTTAATTGGGCCTTGTTTGTTATCTGGTATGGGATTACCTGGATGGGGATTTCCTTTGTCTACATTAACGCATCGGTTGGACATGTCAAAGCCACAAGCACAGCGATATTCGTGTTTCTGGGGATATCTGTGGTTCTTGCCGTTGTTCAGGCCCGCCTGCTGGGATTCATTGGTGTGAAAAAAGCGGGGAATACAGGTGAATTACAAGCTTGATAGGATGTGAAAATATGGTGATTAATGAACAAGAGAAAAAGTTTCAGCTAAGTCGCAGGAATTTTCTCAAAGCTGGCGTTGCAGCCTCTGCGATGGGAGTGATTGGAGCGATAAAAGCTCCTGCCAAAGTAGCTAACGCAGCCGGAGCAAGTCTGAAGTATACTGCTGCAGCAAAGGGACAATGGTCCAAACTTCATCCTGAGCATGACTATGGCAGTGCGACAGTACATTTTGCGGAAAATAATGATCAGTGGTTAGGTACTACAAAAATTGTCGGAAAAGTTAAGAACTTCAGCGAAGCTGATATGGGATTCAATTTGGCTACCAGAGGGCTGCTTCCTAATAAAAAGACACAAGCGGCGTCTTTGAGTTTCTTTTTCAGGCATCCTTTTGGAGCGGCAATAGCCAATGCAGGCATGTTCATTGCTCCGCCCGCTGCGGTTGAAGGAAAGTCGTCTCCCAAAAAACTGGAGATCCCTGATCCGGAACAAATGTCCCAGCATATTAAAGATGCCGCCTATTTTTTGCGCGCTGATGAAGTCGGTATCGGCAAGATGCCAGAATATGCTTATTATTCCCAGAAACTTACGGATAAGGCTGGTTTGATGACCAAACCTGTAGAAGAATGTGTCATACCGGTAACAGAACGCTTGCCTTACGTCATCGTCGTGATGGTTGACCAAAATCTTCAAACCATGTTGGGATCCACTGGGTATGACGGAATCAGCGGTGCAATGTCTATGAAGAGTTATCATGCAACCGGTAATATAGCAGTTATCTTAGCCACTTATATCCGGAGCCTTGGATATAATGCCAGGGCAAATCATGCTTTCAATTATAACGCGGTTATGCCACCGGCAGTAATTTCAGCTGGGTTGGGGGAGCTTTCCCGTACCGGTGACTGTTCAATTCATCCCCGCTTGGGGTTCCGGCATAAAGTTGCTGCTGTTACTACTGATTTACCGCTGGCGCCCGACAAACCGATTGACTTTGGACTGCAGGATTTCTGCAGGGTCTGTAAAAAATGTGCTGAAAACTGTCCAAACCAATCCATTACCTATGATTCGGATCTTGTGGAGTACAACGGATACCTGCGTTGGAACAGCGATATGAGAAAATGTGCAGAATTCAGGATACTTAACGAAGATGGAGTATCCTGCGGGCGGTGCATGAAAGTCTGCCCCTGGAACTCCAAGGAGGATTCCTGGTTCCATCAGGCAGGAACCTGGATTGGAAGTAAAAATGAAGCTTCCGCAAAATTGCTGAAATCGATTGACGATATGTTTGGGTACGGCACAGAAAGCATCGATAAATACAGATGGTGGCTGGAGTGGCCGGAGATGTACAAGTATCCGGCGGTTGCTCAAGCGCCACAGACGCATTAATAATTAAAGGTTCTCTGTTAAATGTTGGGGCAGGGCATCCCCCTAAACAAGAGTAATTCTAAATTGATGTAATGCTGGTAATAGCCTTTACAGACTATTATCAGCATTTTTATAAATTTTGCTGCGGATGGCACCATGCCGTTAGTATCTGGCCTAATTAACCTATCATACTAGAGAATGCGGGATCTGAATAACCATTGGTATAAGGAACGCTCTTTCTTAAATCATTTTTTGTGCTTAACATCAGGAACAGTTAGAGGGTTTTTAGGAGCTTTTGGTGGACGAATATTGACACTAACTCTACAAACAATTATTATTTACTTTAGGATATATTGAATAATACTTTATATCTAGAGATAATCTATTAGCAGGGAAATTCTTAATGTTTTTGTGAGTCCATACTAATCATATAAAATGGAGGAGATAAAAATGCAATTGATTTTTGGAATGATTACCCCAACTGTAGCTGTAATAGGTTTGGTCATCGCCCTAGTTATATTTGGACCAGGAAAGCTGCCCCAATTAGGAAAAGCTTTAGGCGGGGGTATCAAGGAATTCAGGGATGCCTCTGTTGAGGGTGAAAAGGAAGGAAGCGAAACAATAAAAGAGGCATAGCATAACGCAATAATATATTATTTAAATGCAAATAGAGGAAAATTTAGCATGTACCATAGAAAGAGCTTTAGGGTACTTTTATTTCTGTTGATCATTATCGGTTTATCATCTTGGCAAGGTTATGAGTATTATCAACGTAATGTTAATTATCAAGAAACCAAATTGTTTTTTGACACAGAAGTATATGTTGAGGCTCATGGCTGGGGAGCAAAGAAGGCAGTATCTGAAGCTCTCAGCATTATGGAAGAACTAGATTCCAAGCTTAATAAGTTCTCGCCTGATAGTGAGGTATACGCCATCAATATTCATGCAGGAGAACAACCTGTCGCGGTATCGGAACTAACCTTTAATGTTATTGAACAGTCCTTGAAAATTGCGGATTTGAGCAATGGCGCTTTTGATCCGACCATTAGTCCCTTAGTTAAATTGTGGGGATTTGGAGAAGACGGCATTCAGAAATCTGTACCGCCGCAGGAACAGATTGCTCAAACAATTCAATTGGTTGATTACAAGAAAGTAATATTGAATAAAGAACAAAGGACCGTTTTTTTAGTTGAGAAGGGGATGAGCTTAGACCTCGGAGCGATTGCCAAGGGTTATGCCGTAAGCAAAGGGCTAGATGCTTTTAAGGATCGTAATATTCCATCAGGGATGGTATCGGCAGGCGGAAATATTTATGCCATAGGCAAAAAAGACGGAGGAACGCCTTGGCACATCGGAATTCGAGATCCTTTAAACAAAGGACAGATCATTGGCTATGTTGAGTTGGATAATCTCACAATTGATACATCAGGCAACTATGAACGATTTTTTACTGTTGATGGCATACAATACAGTCATATTCTTGATCCTCGTACTGGGTATCCTTCAAAAGAGGTCAGTGGTTGTACTGTCGTCACGGAGAATCCGATAATGGCGGATGCTTTGGCTACAGCAGCTTTCGTATTAGGTCCGGAAAAGGGCTTGCAATTAATCGAAAAGAATAACGCATGGGGCCTGATCATTGATACTGACGGCAAGATGGTATTATCCGCTAAAATGAAAGAAATGTTTAAACCAGAGACTCCTGAGTAGACCGTATTTGGAAAAATTAGTTTTAATTAGATCAGGAAAAGGAAGGGGTTTGTACTGTGCAACGTAGGAAGAAGCAAAGTGACGAAATGTCTTTCTTTAGCCACTTTAAAGAAATGCGCAAAGTGCTTTTATTTTCTGTATATGCGATCGCCATCGGAGCAATAGTGGGATGGGCGTTCAGTGATTATGCATTTCGTTTCCTGGCTATACCAATGTCCGGTCTCAGTGAGGTGCATTTCATTACGACAACACCGATGGAACCATTAATGGTTAAATTAAAAGTATCACTCATTGCGGGTGTAGTTGTGGCTTTACCAATCATCATATGGCAGTTATGGAGTTTTATCCTGCCGGCTTTGAAATCTAATGAACGAAAATACCTCTATTTCATCTTTCCTTCATCTCTTCTTCTCTTTTTTGCAGGCGCAGCCTTTGTTATTTTATTTGTGCTGCCTATCTGCTTAAAGTTTTTACTTTTAGCAGGGATAGGGGCAATTGATACAACACCATTTGTCACCAAGTCTTCCTATATTAATTTTGTTTTCACTTTGGCACTTAGCTTTGGGTTATTTTTTCAACTGCCCATTGTATTGATATTGTTAATCCGAATAGGCGTCGTATCTCCGCAGGCTCTCGCAAAATATAGGAAATGGGCCTTTTTTGTGATTGTGATATTGGCTGTTGTTCTTTCTCCAACACCCGATCTGATGACCCAGGTTTTGATCATCGGTCCGATGTATCTTCTCTATGAAATCAGTATTTGGGTAGGCTATATTGTAGTAAGAAGAAGAACAAAAATGCTGAAGCGAGAAGAGGAAGAGGTGATTTAAATGGGTTTAACAGAAATTGCATTAATCTTATTTGTCGCCTTGATTCTTTTTGGCCCCGATGATTTGCCCGTAATTGCAAATACAATTGGAAAATTGGTTAGACAAGGTCGCAAGATGATGAACCAATTGACAAGAGAATTTTCAAATACGATTAGTATGCAGAGTGACACGATAATGGACAGCTTAAAGGATACATCTCCCAAAGAAAAGGTTTCCCAAGAAGAGCCTAAACAAAAGGAAGATACGAATGTGTTACAGAGCAATGATGAAGAAGCAGAGAAAAAAGCTGAGGATAATGGGGTCGCTGTAAAACATGATGGAACCAATGAAGTCGACCCTATGTGAAGGATAATTTAAAAGGCATGATGCACTTAGAAGATGATCTCTGTCTTGCGCGGGGGTCATCTTTTTATGATTTAGCTCAATTATGAGCGCATAGTGGTATAATTGATTTATGGAAGAATGGCAAAACCATCGAAAAATACTCCATATCGATATGGATGCTTTCTATGCCGCGGTAGAACAGAGAGATCATCCAGCCTTACTCGGAAAGCCTGTTATCGTGGGCGGCAAGCCAAACAGCCGGGGTGTTGTTTCTGCTGCTTCTTATGAGGCCCGTAAATTTGGCATTCATTCTGCGATGCCCATGACCGAGGCCTTCAGACGCTGTCCGCAGGCCGCATTTCTCCCTGTCAATATGCAAAAATATCAGGAAGCCTCAGACCGGATACACGAAATATTTTTGTCCTACACGCCGCTCGTCGAGCCTTTGTCCCTTGATGAAGCTTTTTTGGACGTTACGCGATCAACGGCTCTTTTTGGATTTGCCCAAGATATTGCCGTGCTGATCAAACAACGTATCCGGCAGGAACTTGGCCTGACGGCTTCAGTGGGTTTGGCCCCCAATAAATTCCTCGCCAAGATTGCTTCCGATCTGCAAAAGCCGGACGGCTTTGTCGTTGTCCCTCCGGATAAAGTACAGGAGTTTCTCGATCCTCTGGCAGTGGAAAGAGTGTGGGGGGTCGGCATCAAAACGGCGGAACAGCTGCATGAGCTTCGGGTCAGAACAGTGAAAGATCTGCGTGCTTTGGATGAAAGTGCTCTCTCGAAACGATTCGGTGTCATGGGCAAACAGCTTTACGAACTCGCCCGAGGTATTGACAACCGCTCCGTAGAAACCGACAGAATGGCGAAATCCGTTGGCAGGGAGACGACATTCCCATCAGATATTGCTGATGTCGACGTACTTGAAAAAGAGCTGCTGAAGCTTGCGGTGGATGTGGGAAGACGCCTGCGCAAACATGCGCTGAGAGCGAAAACAATTACGCTGAAAGCACGTTATCCGGATTTCAGAACCCTGTCGCGTTCCAGCACCCTCCCTCAGGCCACAGATCTGGATGATCTGATCTACCACGAAGCCTGTACGCTCTTACGCGAGCTCTCCATGAATCAGCCGCTTAGGCTAATTGGAATCACCTTGAATAACTTAACGGATCAAACTGAGCAACTGACGTTGTTTGATGAACCTCAAAAAGATATGGGAAACCTGACAAAAGTGATCGATCAAGTCAACGCGAAATATGGAAAGAACAGTATCACAAGGGCACGATTACTATAATGAAGCGTGAGGAGCGAGATTTAACTTTCAATTTATGAATAGGTCCTAATTATGAATAGGTCCTAAGCCAAAAAAGTTAGCAGGAGGTACGCAATGGAAAGGGTCTTGATCAGAACAAATCGTTTAACCAAAAGGTATGGTTCAGTGCCGGTTGTCAACGATCTAAACCTGGAGGTAAGAAGCGGGGAGATTTTCGGTTTCTTGGGACCGAACGGTGCCGGTAAAACAACAACGATTAAAATGCTTACCGGATTGCTGGATCCCAGCGAGGGAGAGATCTCCATCTGTGATTACGATATCCGCAGGCAGCCCACTCAGGCCAAAGCCTTAATGGCTTATGTACCGGACCAGCCAAAATTGTATAACAAACTGTCAGCCCGTGAATTTTTGCACCTTATTTCAGCCCTGTACCGAGTCCCAAAAGGCATTGCCAAAGAGCGGGCTGAGCAGCTCTTAGGAATGTTCGGTCTCATGGAGCGCGCGGATGAGCTGTTAGAGGGCTACTCTCACGGTATGAGACAAAAGGTTGTTCTGGCGGGGGCCTTAATTCATCAGCCCAAGGTGATTCTTTTGGATGAGCCGACTGTGGGTCTTGACCCGGCCAGCGCACGCCTCCTCAAAGATATTCTTCAGGAAATGGCCCGGCAGGGTGCCGCGGTATTTGTTTCGACCCATATTCTTGAGATTGCCGAAAGAATGTGCCACCGGGTCGGTATTCTGAAAGATGGCATGCTGATCGCGCAGGGCAGCCCTGAAGAACTCCGGCAAAAAGTTGGGCACGGTGGGGAAAGCCTGGAAGATATTTTCCTGGAACTTACCGGAGTCCGTGAGAATGCTGAATTAATCAAAAGCCTGGAGGAGGAATAAACGGTGAAAATGATCATACCGCCGCCTCTGGATACCCCGCCTGCGGAAAAGTCGTTTGTTCAGGATTTTGTCCTGCTGCTAACAAATCAGCTGCGGGTGACACTTAACACGCTGAAACATCAACGGAAGAGAACTTTCATCGGAATGGGTATCCTGATGATTGTGTTTTTGAGTTTTCTGATTTCCATGGGGGCCATATCCTATGGGATGTTGAAATCGATGCAGCCTGAGACCGTCCAGGGTTTTCTCTCCCTGTTCTTTCTGGTGGGACTGGCCAGCCAGATCTTCTTTGGTCTTACGGCAGCTTTTGCAGCGCTGTATATGTCTGAAGATTTGGAACTTCTTTTCATGGCACCGGTTCCTCTGCGGGTCGTTTTTGCCGTGAAAACTGTCTCTGTACTTGTGAGCAATCTTTTAGTTGCTTTCTTGTTTGTTTTTTTGCCGGGGGTGTTCTGCGGTCTGCTTTTTGAGGCTAAAGTATCCTATTATCTTCTTGTTTTTCTGTCAGGCTGCGGTTTATGGCTTAGCGGGACAGCACTGGCCGAACTGCTGAACCTTTTGGTTATGCGTATTGTTCCGCCTCACAGGAGCAAAGAAGCCGTCGGACTGATGGGAGGGCTGGCAGGTGTCTTGATCGCGTTAGTATTTCAGATTCCGGGAATGATGCTGGGAAGCCAAGGTAACCTGGATATTGGGGCCATGCTGGCAGGCAAAGAGCAGCTGATCCACGTCATGAATTTTTTCCCGTGGGGATGGGTTTCACTTGCTTTAACCAGCGGAATAACCGATAGCTTTGCCGCTGGGCTGGGATGGAGCCTTCTGGTCCTTATTTTCAGTGCGTTTCTTTTTTTGATTGCCTTGATTCTTTTGGAACGGGGATTCCGGCAGGGCTTCATTTCCATCAGCCAGGGAGATGGCGGAAGACGGCGCAAAAGACGTTCAGTTTCCAGCGTTGATACGACGAACCGCCCACAGGAAAAGATTTTCTTCGGGACTGTTGGCCAGGAGCAGGAAACAGTAGTCTTGCCGGCCTCGACGTGGGCAGGCATGTGGGCCGTGGCCAAAAAAGATCTGCTGACCTTGAAAAGGGATACCAGAGAATGGTTTAGCTATTTGATCCCTCTGATCATTATGGCCTTCTTTGTGGTTCAGTTTCTGTTCAATGCTTCGGCATCGAGTGTATCCAGCTTGGTAATGGTTCTTATCATGTACACGATTATGTTCAGCGGCAATTTGGCCTTGCAGGCGTTTGGCAGGGAAGGGGAGTCTGACTGGCTGCTAAATAGTGTGCCCTTGGCAGGGTGGCCTGTCGTCTGGGGGAAATTAACTGCAGCTGTGCTTCCCACGTTACTATTGATGGAGGCTCTTCTGGTTGGCACTTCATTGGCAGTCGGAGTTTCAACGAGCTTAACGCTTATCCTGGCGCTGGCGGCGATTTTCTTAAGCCTGGGTTCCAGTGCCATCGGGCTGTATTATTCCATCAAGAACTGCCGCTATAATCCGGACAAGCCACAAATGCGGATATCGCCAAGTGCTTCGCTAATGATGTATCTGATCAATTTTTGTTTCATCCTTATTTTGGGTTTAAGTCTATGCTATTTATTCCCTCCTGCTGAGTTGGTCTCAGCGCTTCAAATGCTTCCGCCGGTCACCTTCGAATGGAATGTACAGTCAGGACTGCTCAGTGGGTTGTATTTTCTCAGCCGTCCGTTATTTTGGCCCGTCCTGTTCAGGACTTTACTCGGAATTCTGTTGACCGGCGGGCTGTGGCTACTTATTTTCTTCGGATTTATGACTGCGACAGTCCGGCAAAGCCGCAAAGGTTTCCGGGTGGAGCTCGTGACGACCAGCAGCAAGAACCGGCTCAGGTAATCAACGAGCATGAAAAGTAAATGGCCCTAATACCCAGGGCTTAAAGTCAGAAACCTGTGCGACAACCTGACAATATTGTTCCATTAATTGCTGATTATCTAATTTGTAGGTATGCAGGCTGAGATCATTTCGGCGAATATAAGCAAAATTGTATTTATCAATCGCATAAATTTTGATGCCGTTTTTGGTGCAGTCCGCACCAAATTGTTCGTCCGCAATATTGGCATCAATAAACTGTACTTTTTCAAAAATATTTTTTTTCATAAAAAGGGTACAGCCGATAAGATAGTCAACATAGCTGTTTTCTCTGCCAGGATGCAAAAGCGCCAGGATTCTTTGCTCTTCAAAAAAGACGAAGTGCGTTTTCTTTCCGAAAACACCCGCCTCGCTGGAAGGCGCTATTTTCATAAAATCATTCAAGTATTCTGGAGCATAATAATCGTCATGATCAAAATTAGCGATGTAAGGATAATGGGTCTGCCTGACAGCATAATTTAAACACGTTCCTGCCGAGCAGCTTTCAGGCAGCTGAATGATCCTTACATGAGGATGCAATTCCGCCCTCTTGTAAAAATCGGAAAGATTAATACCGGGGCCATTCAGGATGATAATAAGTTCCTTGACAGGGTAGGTTTGTCTGGCATAATTCGCGAAGATATTGTCCAGGTAAAAAGGGAAGTGCGTACAGGTAATAATGGATATGCCATCCGGCTTTGTCATTGGTGGCTCCCAAATTGAATGATTCTATTTGATATTTGTTCGATTATTTGATTACACATATTGTTCAATGACTGATACTCTGTCTCTCATTTGTTTTTCAAAGTCAAAGATCTCTCTGAATTTTGCCTGTCCGCACGCCGACATACTGTATAACTTTTCGGGGCTTTGGTAATATTCCATGATACTTTCAGCAATCTTGCCGGCATCGGTGGGGATAATAAAAAGGTCCTTTTTGTGTTCAAAATGGTCGTTCATATTCAGTTCGTCGGTACAGAAAACAGCAACGTTGTGCAGGGCAGCATCGATGCAGCAGCCTGTAGGGAAGCCGTCAAAGTTCTTACCCGGTATCAGGACAAAAGGAAGATTCGGTGAAACGATCATGTCCATTCCGGAAAAGAATTGTGGGAAAAAGCTTTTATCTCTAAGACCATAAAATACGATCCGACTGCCCAACTCACTGACATCAATTTCATCCCGGTCAAAATTGCCGACGACATGGAACCGGATATCCTCTATTACTGAAGCGAGCTTTTTGCACATCTCGATAAAAATGGGATAACCCTTATCCATTCCCGTTGGCATATATTTGTGAGCCACAAAGCAGATGTCGAGCGTATTTTTATCTTTTCCGTAGAATCGCTTGGGTACGGTCGTGTGGAAATACTCCGGATATGTCACCATCCCATAAATATAGGCAATCTTGTCCGGCGTAACAAAACCGCGGCTGGTAATATAGTCGTACGTCCTCTTCTGCGTAACAATGACTTTTCTCAAAAGAGGGGATTGCAGGATTTTGATCAGCCTGGCATCAATTTCGTCATCATTGATCCAAAATCCCCCTCCGGGATAGAGTTCAAATATAAACGGCGTGTTAAACATTTCATAGACAAAATGAAAAGCAGCGGCGTTACTTAAAAATACCATATAATACAGCGCGTAAGACTGGCCGGTCCAGTCAAACTGGGTAAACGGCTTTACTTTATCCTTATACTGCGGATATACGGCAGCATATTCATGATGATGCATGTCATATCTGGTCGCGTACACTTCACAGTTCGGATACTTCTCCAAATAGTAATTAAATTCAGATATCCTAAAACCCGTCGTCAGATTAGGAAAATAGTCATCGAGAATTGCTATTTTTTTTTGATTGATTGTATTCATTAATTTTTGTCCTTTCATTCTTCTTAACATTATTCTTAGCAATGCTTTTTTAATTTCTATCTCTCTAGAGTAACGTTGATTTCATTAGCTCCAGACCAAGTCTCTGTAATGGATAGCCAGCATTGAGCGGAGCATGGAGTGTGAAGCGCCGGATTTACGAATCAATCTACTAGTTGGCATTACTTACATAGAAGTTGAAATTCTCCAGGGCCCAATCCATATGGTAAAGGTGATTCTTGTAGGATTTCGGATCATGAATTGATGCGCAGTATACTGTTCGCTTACCTTCACGAATTTCCTTGAAGCATTCAAGGTATTTCCATCCGTGGGTCAAGACAAAAGATTCATTCTTATGCTTGGCTTTTCTAAGGTCAAAGCAGGTAAGATTTATTCTGTTGCAGATGCACCATCGGCTGCCCTCACAGGTCGCACAAGGTACAGTCTGGAGCATATCAATCGGGATGTCGATTGCATATCCTGCTTTAAACGGCGTATATTTATTAATTCTGAGCGACAGTTCGGCATCCCCGTAGCCGTTTTCCTCGGACCAATAGCCGATAAGGTTAATAAGCTCCGGTTTTAGGATCTGGCATTGCCCGGGTACAAAATCAAGGACATTACCGACCTCAGTATGCATTAACTGCAGGTAGCTTACACCGCTTCTCTCTTGAAGGGAAACCTCCGGATAATAGGCCGGATACGGGTGGGCCTTGGACAACCCCAGCAGCCCTACCTCCGGGAAAGTTTTAAATATTTTCATAAACCGGCTTATCCAATCCGGGACATAAAAATACACATCACTTTCGAGGACAATAAAATACTGGTCTGGTTTTCTGCGGGCCAGATTGTAATTAAGCGCGTAAATGGGACCATAATTTGCGGGCAGCCTTGTTTTAGATTTGATGCGGTTGTCGTTAAGACTTTGAATATAATCCCATGTTCCGTCCTGCGAATTGCTGTCAATGATATGGAGTTCAAAATCATCTGTGGTATTGAATAGGGAGTTTAAATTTCTAGCATTTAACCCCAGCCTGTGAAATGTCGAATAGGTGATAAAAGGTGGTGTCATAAATTTATTCTACCTCCAATTTTTTTCAATAACATCATATGTCGTTCTGTGGACAAGAGGTTACAAAAATGTCCTCAATTTTATGTTGCTATAAAAAGCTTGGTATTCGATTTCGGCACCAAGAGAATACAGTATTCATGAAAGGGCGTCGTTTTATCTTCAGCGATTCCCGTGATATAATGCTATTTGGAGAACTCTATTCCATTGATTTTACTCATCAGATCATTTTACTTAGCGACGGCAAACAGGCTGATGATCAGCCGATCGAAATAAGAACAACGGAGGGATCCGCGTGCAGCAGAATGTGTATATTATCCTGGCCAATGGCCAGGTTTTTAAAGGGAAGCCTTTCGGGGCAGCAGGAGAGGCAGTCGGTGAGATTGTCTTTACTACTGCAATGACCGGATATCTAGAAACCCTGACTGACCCGAGCTATTACGGGCAGATTGTGGTTCAGACGTTCCCTTTGATCGGAAATTATGGGATTATTCCGGGCGATTTTGAAAGTGATTCCCCGAAATTGAAAGCCTATGTTGTCCGGGAGTGGTGTCAAGTTCCTTCCAACTTTCGCTGTGAGGGTGAGCTTGACACTTTTTTAAGAGCACAGAATATTGTCGGGGTTTATGGGGTTGACACCCGGGAACTCACCAAGATCATCCGCGAGGTCGGCGTAATGAACGCCAAAATCACAGCAACCCTGGACAATCTTGAAAAAGATCTGGCTGAAATCAATGCCTATAAAATTACGGACGCGGTCCAGACAGTTTCCTGCAGGGAAACAATACCGACCGAGAACACCGATGTAACCCGGAAGAGCATCTCATCCATTGAAATAGTCCCAACCAGAGACATAGGTAAGCCCGTTGACGTTGCCACATCTAGAGATGTAGCGACAGTGGTCGCCAAAGAAGTAACCGGCAAATACCGGGTGGTCCTGTGGGATTTCGGAGCGAAGGAAAATATCCGACGTGAGCTCATCAAACGCGGCTGTGAGGTTATCACGGTGCCTGCTGAGACATCTACCGAAAGTATCCTGGCTTTGCACCCGGACGGGATCATGCTTTCCAACGGACCGGGAGATCCGGTCGACAATAAGGGAATTATCGCAGAACTGAAGAAGCTTTCTGTCTCCAGTCTGCCAATTTTCGGGATTTGTCTCGGACATCAGCTGCTGGCGCTGGCGCAGGGTGCCGAAACGTCCAAGCTGAAATACGGGCACCGGGGCGCCAACCAGCCGGTGAAGGATTTGAAAACCGGCAGGGTCTACATTACAAGCCAGAACCATGGTTATGCAGTTGTCGCCAACAGCCTCCCTGCCCATGCCCGCATGCGTTTCCAGAATGCCAATGACGGGACTTGCGAAGGAATTGAATATCTGAATATGCCAGCTTTTTCGGCGCAGTTTCATCCGGAAGCTTCGGCAGGGCCCTTGGATACCAGCTATTTATTTGATCAATTTATTGATTTGATGAGGAAGGACTGCTCAACATGCCGTTAAATAAAACAATAAAAAAAGTACTGGTCATTGGCTCAGGTCCGATCGTCATCGGGCAGGCTGCTGAATTTGATTACGCGGGGACCCAAGCGTGCAGGGCCTTGAAAGAAGAGGGGCTGGAAGTCGTTCTGATCAACTCCAATCCAGCTACGATCATGACGGATAACGCAATGGCCGATCAAATTTACATCGAGCCGTTAACGCTGGAGACCATCAAAAGAATCATCATCAAGGAAAGACCGGACAGCATTTTATCTACGTTAGGAGGTCAGACCGGCCTGACACTTTCCATGCAGCTTGCCAAAGAAGGATTTCTAGAAAAGCAAGGTGTCAAGCTGTTGGGCGCAAATCCGGTAACTATCGATAAAGCTGAAGACCGGCAGATGTTTAAGGATACCATGGCAGCGATCAGCGAGCCTGTCATCCCTTCTCTGGTCGTGACGGATGTCCCTGCTGCCCTCGCCTTTGCGGAAGAGATATCCTATCCGGTCATTGTTCGGCCAGCCTTTACACTGGGAGGAACAGGCGGGGGGATTGCCTATAATGAAACCGAGCTGCAGGAAATTGCGGCCAACGGTCTGAGGCTTTCACCCATTACCCAGGTCCTAATTGAAAAATGTATTTCCGGGTGGAAAGAGATTGAGTTTGAAGTGATGCGGGACCGGGTGGGGAATGTTATTACCGTCTGCAGTATGGAGAATTTCGATCCGGTCGGGGTTCATACCGGGGATAGCATCGTTATCGCGCCGGCCGTTACGCTTTCGGACAAAGAATATCAAATGCTGCGCTCGGCTGCCTTGAATATCATTACGGCCCTGGAAGTGGAAGGCGGCTGCAACTGCCAGTTCGCGCTGCATCCGGATAGCTTTGACTATGCCGTCATTGAGGTGAACCCGAGGGTATCCCGTTCCTCGGCTCTGGCCTCCAAGGCGACCGGATATCCGATTGCTAAAGTCGCCGCGAAAATTGCGGTCGGCTATACGCTCGATGAGATTAAAAACGCCGTCACCGGGAAGACCTATGCCTGTTTTGAACCGGCGCTGGATTATGTCGTGGTGAAACTGCCCAAGTGGCCGTTTGATAAATTTGTTTACGCGAAACGCACACTGGGCACGCAGATGAAAGCAACCGGCGAAGTGATGGCCATCGGCGTGAGCTTTGAGCAGGCCATTATGAAAGCGGTCAGGGGAGCGGAGATTTCCCTGGACAGCTTAAACCTGCCCAAACTCAAGAAACTGACGGATGCCGAGATTGAACAGCTGATTGCGGTGTGCAACGATGAACGGCTTTTTGTGATATTTGAAGCGCTGCAAAGGGACATTTCTTGCGAATTGATTCATGAGATCACCAAGATTGACCTCTGGTTCTTATACAAACTGGCTCACCTTAAAGCTTTGGAGAAAGAGCTGGCCGTCGGACCTCTAACGCAGGAGCTGTACGAAGAGGCCAAGAAACTTGGGTATCCTGATAAAGTGATTGAACGGCTTTCAGGCTGCAGGATTGAACAGGGGATCGCGCAGGGGATCTATCAGAAACGCTGGGCTTCTTACAAAATGGTCGATACCTGCGCAGCTGAATTTGAGGCGGAGACCCCGTATTTTTACTCGACGTACGATGAAGCCAATGAGGCTGAGCAGTTTATCCAAGCCCGGAATAGCGGCAGGAAAACAATTATTGTCTTTGGATCAGGACCAATCCGAATCGGCCAGGGGATCGAGTTTGACTATGCTTCCGTACATTGTGTGTGGGCGCTGAAAAAAGCAGGCTATGAGGTCGTGATCGTCAACAATAACCCGGAGACCGTATCGACCGATTTTGACACGGCCGACCGCTTGTATTTTGAACCGCTGACCAATGAGGACGTTCTGAATGTGATTCATACGGAGCAGCCCTATGGCGTCGTCGTGGCTTTTGGCGGACAGACGGCCATTAAGCTGACGAAGTTCTTGGAAGCCCAGGGGGTACGGATTCTGGGCACACCGGCCGACAGCATTGATGCGGCCGAAGACAGGGAACGGTTTGACGCTTTGTTGGAACGACTCTCCATTAAACGGCCTCAGGGACATACCGTGATGAACACCGATGAAGCGTTGCAGGCGGCGAATAAGCTCGGCTATCCGGTCCTGATGCGCCCTTCCTATGTGCTTGGCGGACAAAATATGATTATTGCGTTTAGTGATCAGGATATCTGTGAATACATGGACATTATCCTGACTTACAACATCGAAAATCCCGTACTGATCGATAAGTACCTGTCAGGTATTGAAATCGAAGTCGATGCGATCTGTGACGGTGAAGAGATTCTGATCCCCGGGATCATGGAGCATATTGAGCGGGCCGGTATCCATTCCGGTGATTCGATTGCAGCCTATCCCGCCTGGAACTTAAGCGGAGAGCTGACGGAACGGGTCATTGACTATTCCAGAAAACTGGCCCTGGCCTTAAACACCCAGGGGCTGGTCAATATTCAGTATGTCGTTCATGCCGGAGAGATTTACGTGATTGAAGTCAACCCGCGTTCCTCAAGGACGATCCCGTATATCAGCAAAGTGACCGGCGTGCCGATGGTTGACCTCGCGACCCGGGCCATGCTTGGCGAAAAACTGACCGATATGGGCCTTGGTACAGGGCTGTATAAAACCCCGCCTTATGTCGCGGTCAAGGTTCCGGTATTTTCGTTTGAAAAACTGATCGACGTCGATGTGCAGCTGGGCCCGGAGATGAAGTCGACGGGCGAGGTGCTGGGTATCGGCAAATCGCTGGCCGAGGCGCTTTATAAGGGACTGGTTGCCGCCGGGTACAAGATGGTGAAGCAGGGTGGCGTTTTAATTACGGTTCGCAACGGCGATAAGCCGGAGATGGTTGATATCGCCAGGAAATACAGCGAGCTGGGCTTTAAACTCTATGCGACCGGCGGAACGGCCAAAGTGCTGGAGCAAGCGGGTCTGCAGGTAACTTCGGTCAAGAAGATTCATGAATCAGAGCATGACAATATCCAAACGCTGCTGGAAAGCGGCAAGATCCATTATATTATTTCGACTTCCGCCAAAGGCAGGCTGCCAGGCCTGGACAGTGTCAAAATCCGCCGCAAGGCAGTCGAGACAGCAATTCCGTGCCTGACCTCGCTGGATACCGCCAATGCGTTAGCCAACAGTCTGAAGAGCCGGTATTCCCAGAACAACACGGAGCTTGTGGACATCAACCATATGCGCAGCGAACGGCGGCAGCTTACCTTTACAAAAATGCAGTCCTGCGGCAACGATTATATCTATTTCAACTGCTTCGATCAACAAATCGTCAGC
Organism: Dehalobacter sp.; assembly: GCF_030063005.1. Taxonomy (NCBI): domain Bacteria; kingdom Bacillati; phylum Bacillota; class Clostridia; order Eubacteriales; family Desulfitobacteriaceae; genus Dehalobacter; species Dehalobacter sp. Next base: position 102,928 of record NZ_JAPDHR010000002.1, on the reverse strand, counting down.
CCGGAATCCCTGAGTGTTTATTTATCCGATAGGCACTATGGTATCGGCGGGGACGGGATCGTGCTGATCTGCCCGTCCGACAAAGCGGATGCTAAGATGCAGATGTTCAATCTGGATGGCAGCGAAGGTAAAATGAGCGGCAATGCGCTTACATGCATCGGGAAATATCTGTACGACAACCGGATTGTGGAAAAGGATCAGATTTCCATTGAAACTCTGAGCGGGGTTAAGAGGCTGAAACTCTATATCCAAAACGGGAAAGTGGATTCAGTCTGCGTGGATATGGGCCCGGCGGAGCTGGCGCCTCAGAAGATTCCGGTCAGACTGCCCGGAGAAGTCATTGTGAACCAGCCGGTAACGATCGCTGGCCGTGATTACAACATCACCTGTGTCTCTATGGGAAATCCGCATTGTGCGATTTTTGTTGCGAACCAGGAAAGCATCGATATGGAGACAGAAGGACCGGCCTTCGAATATTCTCCGTTATTCCAGGAAAGGGTCAATGTGGAATTCGTCACGATGATTGACCGAAATACCCTCAAAATGAGGGTCTGGGAACGCGGCAACGGCGAAACGCTTGCGGCCGGTACCAGCGCCTGCGCGGCTGTCGTTGCTGCAGTTCTGAACGGTTTCTGCCAAAAAGGAGAACATATTCTGGTGAAGCTAAAAGGCGGCGACCTGGTTGTTAAATATACGGATGAGACAGTCTATATGACAGGAAAACCGGAAAAGGTATTCGAAGGAAGCGTAGAGATTTAATTAACGATACAATATCAATTGTAATTGATATTGCAATATAGTTTATTCCCCCATCATCCCGGTTTGGACGACCTTAGCATCGACCACGATCTCTACTTCCACTGTGCTAAAAGATTTCCGCCAGTCCGGTCCTAGCGTCTGCCATGCTGAGAGGTTAGTACGATGGAGTTTTTCTGTAAAACCAAGAAAATCTGAATTGTATTCTTTGGCCTTATCAACTGCCTGCATGGACAGATCCCGCAGCCTGTCTTCGATAATATTATGGGCTGAGCAATTCAAAGCAGATCCTGAACATTTACGCTGCTGCCACTAACGTCCGCTTGTGGATCTGTACAAGTCTGGTTTTCCCTGAGGGTCAGCTCAGCCTCTGTTTAAAAATTCGGTTGTTTTAAGATTAATTACACTAGTACTCTGTAACAGCTAAAAGTTAACAATCGGATAAAGGCGCTTGAGCTTAATCCTGGCGTCATCTGTAGTAAAGTGCCAATCAATTCCTCGCTGTTTCTTGTTGCGGTCTACAAACCAGAACTTAAGTTCTTTCCGTAATAATTCAAGCGAGGCGATACGTCTACTTTCCAAGCACTGCCGCCCAAGAGCGGATAATTCAATCTCAGCAATGTTCAGCCAGCTTCCGTGTTTTGGTGTGTAATGTATTTCCAGGCGATTTGCAATCTCAAAAGCGCGTTTTGGCTCAAAAGCATCATATAATGATGCAACGGAATGGATATTTAGGTTATCCATGACAAGCACAATCTTTTTAGCCCTTGGATATTGATCTTCAACCAGCCACGCTATTTGCTTCGCCCAGTCGATTTTTGTTCGGTGCTCTTGGGCGTCTGCATATCGCCAGCCTTGCAGTGGCTCTGTAAACATAAAGATACAACCGTTTCCGTTTTTGATGTATTCATGATCATAATACCCCGCAGCATTTCTTCTAGACCTAAAGCCCTTGCGCGTGTCAGCAAAGAACTGAACAGGTTTTTCATCCATGCAGATCACAGGATAATCCTCATTATAAGGCCAGCTATATACCTCCAACACATTTTCCATTGCGGCAACAAAAGCTGAACTTTGCTCTGGTGGTATCATCCAACATTTTTTCAGGTGAGGCTTAAGTTCGTTTTTTTAAGTGTACGGCTTATTGTCATAGGAGAGATAGACTTCACATATCCAAGTTCTATACACTTCTCTGATAAGAGTCGGACTGTCCAACGTGAATATCCCTTTGGGGGATCGCTGCAACATAATGCGATTATATGCGCTTCAACGTCTCCTGTAACCTTTGCCGGAACTGGCGGCGTCTTCCGTTTTCTTCTTACGAGTGTTTGCTCTAATCCCTTTTCTGCGTATGTTGTTTTCACTTTCTGTACAGTGGTGGGTGTTGTATGAAAAGTTTCTGCTATTTCAGCTACTGTCATATGTTTGGCACTGTTTCTATCAGACGCCAAAAGTATATTTGCTCGTAGTATTAATTTTGCTGGTGCTATTCCTTTTGTTACGAGGTCAGTCAATGCTTTTCTATCACTTTCGGTCAGTTCTATTATGTATTTGACTGAAGGCATATAATATTCCCCCTCTTTCTATTAAGAATATTATACGCCAGCTAAATAACTTTATACAACTTTTAGATGTTGCAAAATACTAGTATTCTCAATTTAAAAAACGGCAATTTTTAATCATATCCTCAGACACGGCCTTAATGACATCCTTCCATAGATTGACCGGTTCCTTCTTAAGCTCCGCCTGCACTGTCTCAGCTAACCGGGTTTGGCTGTCGCCGCAGCGCTCTTTAACTTGCCGGACCGCTTGCGTAACCTGATCAGCATAGTGGTTTTGTTCCAATATTTCCGCTGCAAGCTTTTGGCCGAGTTTATCCTGAAGGCTGTGATCCAGGCTCTCCAGCATGGTACTTTCGGGCGGTATCACTTTGCCTTTATCGTAAAGCCTGATTTTTCCCTCCAGCCAGGCAAGAAACTGCGGCGTACTCATGGCGTTCAGTTCCACTCTGTAGTCCTGCAGCCAGCTCTCCCACTCGGGATCAATATAGCTGGCCACGCCCTTCTTGCGGCCTGTTTTTCCTGCCTTTTCGATTTCCAGCCCCATGCTGACGGCTTCTTCCGGGTCCAGCCCCAGATTGATGATCTTCACTTTTCTGCCGGGCCTGGCTTTGGTTTCATTTTGCAGGGTATCATAGATCGTCGTGCCATATGCGTCCGCGTCATGAATGCAGAAAAAAGTAATCTCTTCCTCCGAATTCTCTCCGAGCGTATCCAACAAATCCTTGACCGCTCGACTGGCATAACCTTTGCTGGTGAGTAAAGCCATATCATATTTCTCCGGGATTTTCTTTTCCTTGAGCACATTGAAGAAGCCTTTTTTTTCAATATACAGGATTTTATTGAACGTCCAAACGGGCTTCTGATAGTTTTCCACCGCGATCGTGCCGATGGGAATATCCTGGCCTGAGTGGGGATGGTACAGCGTCCCCCGCTCATCCCGATACATCAGCGGAATGTCACCGTGCTGTGCTTCATAACTGCTGATCAATTCCGTGCAGAAATAGGCGTAATCCGGTTCTTTGCCACTTTCCTTGATCACATACGGCCGGACGGCATAATAAAGCTGACGCAGACTGAAACGGTATTCGCCGTTGCCGCTGGCTTTAGCAATGGCTTGTTCCAGGCATGCCGCCACGACTTCTTTCTGGGATTTCTTTCGTTCCACCACATCGCCCGGCAGGGATTTTTGGGCTCGGCTGACCGCCTTTTGAATGCTTTCTGCGATGGTGTCGCTGATGATCGAGAGATCCGGTTCTTTCCCATCTGTCACAATCGGGATATAGGGCGTTATGATATTGATCAGAATAACGGCAGGTTTGGCTTTCACACATAGGATTAAACCGCAGCCGAAAATACTCAGCAAATTTTTATTGTGGTAAATATTGACGTCACCGGTCACCGGGGATTTATTGAGCAGTACCGTTATATGGGGCGTATCGGAGGGTGTCGCGTACACTTCAAGGACAAATGCTATTTCCGCGTCGTGTTCCCCTTTGACGGTCCTGGCCTTAAAGGTACCGGCTGATTTACAATAGCCGCTGTACCCATCCAGCTTGCCGATCCGCCCCAGCCTCTCGGGACTCACATTTTTAACCGCTGCTCGGAGCTCAGCCAAAAGCACTTCCGTCTCATCGAACTCCAAGGCAGCGGCAGACGTCTTGGTATATTCTGCGGCTATCTTCCCGGCTTTTCCACCGGCACAACCGTCGAACTGCGTGATTAGTTCCCGGACTGATCCGCTATAGGACTGAAATAATTCAAAAAAGTTTTCACTGGTATACCAATAGGGCGAGGTCTTTCCCCTATAGGTTTCACCTTGGGCATATTCAATTGCCAGGCTTGCCCAGCTTGAATCGATAGGCATTTCGCCCAGAGTAAATCTGATTTTTGTCCCGGCTTCGTGATAATCGCTTAAGCTTTCCGGGAAGGCTGTACCGTCGTTTTGAAAATGGATTTTATAATTTTGGCCTCGGGTTGAAACATAGAGTTCGCCGCCCAGATCCAGCGCATTATCCGTGATTTCCTTGCAAACCAGCATGGACAATTTACTTCTCGGTACCCCCGCTTTTTGGGGCAAGGTTCCCATATTTCTGAATAATTTCCAGTCTTCCCGTTCAAAAAACATGTTCTGCATTCATTCCTCCTGAAACAAAAAATATTCCAAACATTTGCTGGAATATGATATGTTCAGGCTTAGAAAATGGACAAAACGCAACTACCCCTAAAGAAGTATTCTATCGATTTATTTTACTTTTTGCCGCCGGCTCACCTGTAAAAAGGGGCCGTATCGTTACGCCCCATGTTTATTTTCTTGAAGAAATCTTAGGATTTCTTCGCCGGCTTCTTGCATACTGCTGATGTCCGTTTTGATAGTAAACCCTTTCTCAGCCAGCCGATAAACAACTTGCAAGTACTCCGGCAATTCCAGTTGATATCGACCAAGAATTTCAGGTTTCATCAGCAGGTCTTTAACGTCTCCGAAAAAGATTATGGATCCGCTGTCCAAAATAGCAATCTTATCCGTGATGGCCATGATTTCTTTAAGGTTATGAGAGATCATGACCGTCGTTTCTTTTTTTTCGTGACGTTTTTTGAGTATATCCGAAAGTAGCTTCCGGCCGGCAGCGTCCAAACCTGCCATGGGTTCATCAAGGATGAGTATTTCCGGCTGAATGGCCAGCATCCCGGCAATGGCGACCCTTCTTCGCATGCCGCCGCTCAGTGTGACCGGGGACAGTTGGTTGATATTTTCCTGGTTTATACCAACCTGCCGCAGAGCATCATAGACTCTTTCTGCGACTTCTGTTTCAGGCAGGCCTAAGTTCCTCGGGCCATAGGCCACTTCATCAAAGACCGTAACTTGAAAAATCTGCTGTTCGGGATATTGAAAAACCAGCCCTGCTTTTTTCCAAAGATCTTTACTTAATTTGGGGTCCGAAGTTGGAATCCCGCATACAGTCATATGACCGGAGGTAGGCCGGATCAATCCGTTGAAATGCTGGGCGAGTGTCGATTTACCGGAACCGTTAGGTCCGAGTATTCCAAGGAACTCTCCTTTTGGTAGAGAGATATTAATGTCTTTGAGGGCTTGATGTTCGTAAACAGAACCGGGTAAGTACGTATAAGAAAGATGATTCGTTTCTACAACTGCAGGCATAGAAAATCCACCAACTCCCGAACAGATTTGACATTTTCGGGAACAGGATATCCGTTTAATCCCAATTGGTTGATCAATTGGTAAACCGAGGGGGGATCCAGTCCCAGTTCTGCCAACTTGGCGTTAGCATAGACTTCCTTTGGGGTTCCCTGTAAAAAGATTGATCCGTGATCCAGAACAATCAACCTGTCTGCCTGGACCAAATCCTCAGGATTATGGCTGATGATCAGAATGGTCATGTTTTCCTGTTTATTTAAGACCTTCAGCTGTTCGAGCAGTTCCTTCCTTCCTGTCGGATCCAGCATCGAAGTCGGCTCATCAAGAACGAGGTATTCCGGCAGCATCGCCAAGGCCGAAGCTAGAGCCACTTTTTGTTTTTGTCCGCCTGAAAGCAGATGCGGTGCATGATGCCTTTTGTCTTCGAGGCCACACACCTGAAGTGCCCAATTAATCCGGCGATTGATTTCTGAAATTGGTAGCCCTAAATTTTCGGGGCCAAAAGCGATTTCTTCCTCAATGACAGGACTGATTAATTGATTATCTGGGTTTTGGAAAACCATACCGACAAGTCTGCGGATTTCAGGCAGTTGTTCAATGTTTGCCGTATCAAGCCCATTGATAAAGACCTTTCCATCCGTTGGTTTAAGCAGGCCATTTAATAGTTTGGCCAGGGTAGATTTTCCCGAACCATTCATCCCAAGCAAACCGACATATTCGCCCTTCCTGATCGACAAGGAGATATCTTTCAGCGCAGGTGTTTTCCCTTGAGAGTAATCTATATAATGCTTTGTGACATTGACGAATTCGATACCTTGAGCAGTCATACTTTCGGCTCCTGACTTATAGAAGAATGCTAATCGTAATACCTGTACCTAAAACGGCGGTCATTTGGATTAAGAACAGGATATCCCGACGTTTCATTTGCAAACGGTTTAACCTTAACTGATTGGGATGGGAAGTAAAGCACCTGCTGTCCATCGCTTCACCCAAGTCAGCGGCCCGAACCAGGGACGCTTCAAATAAGGGGATGAGAATGGCAGTATAGCTCTTTATCCGGACGGCAATATTTGATGAATTAAATTGGGCTCCCCTTGATTTTTGAGCATTTTTTATGATGGCCGCTTCTTCAAATAAAGTAGGAAGAAAGCGAAAAGAAATGCTGAGGATGGTTGTATAATTATGAATAGGAATATGTAATTTCCTTAATGGTAGCAGCAAGTATTCGATTCCTGCGGACAATTTGAGGGATGATGTTGTCATCAGTAAAATCATAGAGCCTAAAAATAAAATAACCAGCCGCGATATATTGATCAGCCCTAAGATCAGACCTTCTCTGGTCATACTGAGCTTTCCAAGCATCAAAACGGTCTCGCCCGGCGTGAGAAATCCCTGGAAGACCAGCGTAAAAAGAAGCAGATATCTTAATTTCAATAAACTGCTCAGAATTAATTGATAGCTTAATCCGGAAGAAATAATGGCAGCAGCCATTAATAGAATCAAGAAAAGCAGAAAATACAAATTATCGGTAATTATGACGGAAAAAATGACCAATAAGCAGCTCAATATTTTCGTTCGGGGATCCAATAAATGGAGCAGGGAATTCCCATAGACGTATTGGCCTAATTTCATACCGATCATTGAAAAGGCTCCTTTGACAATTTCTGTTTCGTATGAATAATAGTACTTATATGGGTTTAATGCAAATAAAAATTGCATGATCTGAAGGGGATTGCATAATTCGGAGGAAGATCCAGTTATGGAACATGTCAAAAATGTGATATCAACAAAGAAACTGGCTGTTATTGCCATTCTCGTGGCGCAAGCCTCCGTTCTTCATTATCTTGAGAGTATGTTCCCTAGTCCGCTGCCTATACCGGGAGTGAAGCTGGGTTTGGCCAATATTATTACCTTGGTGGCTTTGGTTGTCTTTGACTTTAAGACGGCCCTGCAGATTACCGTACTGCGGACAATTCTCGGCTCTCTGCTCAGTGGGACCTTATTCGGCATGGGTTTTTTTATGAGCTTTTTAGGCGCTGTTGCAGCTGCGATCGTCATGGCAATGCTGTTATATCTATTTACAGGTCTGAGTATGGTTGGTATCAGTGTAGCAGGGGCTGTAGCCCATAATCTCGGGCAATTGGCCATGGCAGCCTTGGTTCTAAGGTTTTCAGGGATCTTTTTTTACTTGCCTGTTATGCTACTTTTTTCAGTGCCTACCGGAATCATAACCGGAATTATTATTAATGAACTGGTGAAATATGTCAAGGCAACAAACCGGTTTAATACGCTGCTTGAGGATACGTAAAAATCTGCTAATTAATTAGACATACTACAACTTTTCAATTTGTTTTTCAATCAGTTTTGACAAGCATTTCTCATTCATGTAATATGAATAATGATTGTCAGACTAAAAAGGAGGTGCGATTATGTTTGAAGTTACTGAAATCGCGGCCAAGAGAATTAAAGACATCATGGTGACTCAGAATATGGATGATTCTTACTTGCGGCTCTATGTAGCCGGCATTGGCTGAAGGGGGCCGAATTACGGCATGACTCTGGATGAGTCAAAGACCCCTGACGATATATTTGATGAACAGCATGGACTAAAAATTGTCGCAGACAAGCAATTTACAGAAGTTCTTGAGGGTGTTGTAATCAATTATATTGACACCCCCGATGGGGACCAATTTGAAATCAAATCACCCTTAAAAGGTGAGTGCGGATCGGACTGCAGTTCAGGAAGCTGCGAATCATAAAGCTCAAAAAAGAGATTGAATCAATCAAATTGCATCAATCTCTTTTTTGATTCCTTTAATCCAAATTCAACGAAAAAATATTAAATAGGGAAACAGGCTTATCTGATTTAACAGGAAGCCTTTTTTTATCCCCTAAAATTGTATGTAAGCCAATCCAAATATATATTTAGCCATACGAAGAATATATCAAAATATTTAAAATATTATGTCAAAAATTGTAGACATTCGACAAATTATGCAGTATATTAGGTGTAAAAGATGGTAAGTAAACACTTACTTTCCAAGATAGGAGTTTATTACCATATGAATTTACTAATACATCGGAAAGAAAGCATCATCTTAACGACAATTGATCTGATCGATAAATACGGAATCCACCAAATTTCAACACGCGAGATTGCCAAAAAGCAGAATATCACCGAGGGAGCCATCTATAAGCATTTTAAAAGCAAAAATGAACTGATGCTCGGCGTCCTGGATTATTTCTCGCAGTATGACAGCGACCTGTTCCTTACGGCCCAGCAGAAAGAAACCACGGAAGAAGCGATTATTTTTCTTGTCGAATCATTTTCTTCGTATTACGAAAATTACCCGTCAATCACCGCAGTACTTCTATCTTTGGAAATTATGCGCTATGACGAAGCGTTAAAATCAAAAGTCGAAGACATTTATTCAACGCGATTTGTTTTTTTAAAGAAAATTATTCAGAAAGGCCAGGAGACAGGGGAAATATCTCCGAAACTATCGAGTGAGATGCTGACTGATATTATTATCGGAACCTGCGTAGCGCTTTGCGCGAGGTGGAGACTACAGCAGTATTCTTTCTCTTTACGGGGAAAATGCCTGGAGGCAGTTAACACGATCCTGGGTTCTTTCATTCAAGACAAGATTAATCCTCAAAGGAGGGAGTCCATTGATTAAAGTACTGATTGTAGATGATGCGGCATTTATGCGGCTGGCGATAAAAAATATGCTTCAGAACAACGGTTTTGAGGTCGTCGGTGAGGCTGCGAACGGGTTGGAAGGCCTGGAAAGCTATAAACAATTGCAACCTGATGTCGTTACCATGGATATTACGATGCCTGAAATGTCCGGTTTGGAAGCATTACCTGAAATCATGAAATTTGATCCGAAAGCCAAGGTCGTGATGGTTTCCGCGATGGGACAGGAAAGTATGGTAAGGCAGGCTGTTGCGCTTGGTGCGAAGTCCTTTATTATCAAACCGTTCAAAGAGGATGTCGTAGTCAAAACCTTAAATCAGGTGAATGCATTAAAATAGTCAGTTGATATGTTTGGGGGGCAGATAAAAATGGCTGGTAATTATTCCAATGAATCCATGTTAGACCTGTATATTTTCGAAACGTCCAATCTGCTTGAACAGCTAGAGCATTCCATTCTGGCCAGTGAAAAATCCAATCATATTTCCAAAGACGATGTCAATGAGATCTTCCGGATCATGCATACCATTAAGGGTTCATCTGCAATGATGCTTTTTGACAACATCGCTTCTCTTGCCCATTCAATCGAGGACTTGTTTTATTTCATCCGCGAAAACGATCCCAGGGAGGTCGACTGCTCCGCGCTTTCGGATATTGTGCTCGAAGGTGTCGATTTTCTCAAAGTCGAACTGGAAAAAGTCAAAGCCAAAGACCCCGTTGACGGAGATGCACAGCGTCTGAAAGAGACGATTGCAGATTTCCTGAACAAACTGAAATTACAAAATTCTTCAGCAGAAAAAGTATTTACATCCAGGAAAGAAACGAAGAAAAATTCAGTAGAAGATCTGAAGGACATGCCGGAAGACATAGAAGAAATAACTGAAAAAATACCTGAAGAAAAACCCAGATATTATATTGCCCCGAACATAACAGAGCCCCCGGCGGCCCTGTCTAAAAAGAACTGGTACAAGGCTGTAATTTTCTATCAGGACGGCTGTGAAATGGAAAATATCAGAGCCTACACCGTCATCCATAATTTGAAAGAAATTGTGGACAAGTACATTTTCACCCCGGAAGATATTATTGAAAATGATCTGAGTGCTCAGGTCATTAAAGAACAGGGCTTTACAGTAGTCTTAAGGACAGATAAAAGCTATGAAGAAATGCATGAATTCTTCATGCAGACGATTTTCCTCAGAGAGCTGAAGTTGGAGCAGATCGAAGATCAGGAAGACGAACCGGTGATGAATCAACATGAGAATGCTTTAACCCCACAGATTCCTGTCCTACAGACAGTTGAAAGGGAGGAAAAGGCCGAGAAGGAAGTCTCTCTTTCTTCTGCCCAGCAGAGCATCATCAGTGTCAATGTCGCCAAGCTGGACAGACTGATGGACCTGGTCGGAGAAATGGTGATTGCCGAGGCCATGGTTACCCAAAACCCTGACCTTAAAGGGCTGCAGCTAGATAATTTCTATAAGGCAGCCCGGCAGTTCGGAAAAATCACCGGGGAATTGCAGGATATGGTCATGGCGATCCGGATGGTTCCGCTGTCGACGACCTTTCACAAAATGCACAGAATCGTACGCGATATGAGTAAGAAGCTGAACAAAGAAGTGCGTTTAGAGATCATCGGTGAGGAAACGGAAGTTGACAAAAATATCATTGAACATATTTCTGATCCGCTGATGCATCTGATCCGCAACGCGATTGATCATGGGATTGAGGCGGCTGGGGAACGGGTTGCGGCAGAGAAGTCCAAAGCTGGGACAATCACCCTGGAAGCAAAAAACGCTGGAAGCGATGTTCTGATCATTGTCAGGGATGATGGTAAAGGACTGAATAAAGAAAAAATCCTGAGCAGAGCCAGACAGAATGGCCTTCTGACCAAATCGGAACAGGAGATAAGCGACCGCGAAATCTTTAATCTGATCTTTTTGCCCGGATTTTCAACCAAAGAGAACATCACGGAATTTTCCGGAAGAGGCGTCGTGGATGTCGTCTCCAAGAATATCCAGACGGTAGGCGGATCCGTTTCGGTAGACAGCACTGAAGGTGCAGGCACTGCCATTACGATGAAGATCCCATTAACATTGGCGATTATCGGCGGAATGAATATTAAAGTCGGAAATTCAAGGTATACCATACCGACAATATCCATCAGAGAATCATTCAGGCCGAAAGAATCCGAGATTATCAGAGACCCTGACGAAAATGAAATGATTATGGTAAGGGGTGAGTGTTATCCGGTTATCAGGCTCCATACGCTGTACAAAGTCAAAACTGAAATTACGGAATTAAGCCAGGGCATATTTATCATGGTTGAAGATGAAGAAACATCTTGTTGTATATTTGCTGATGAACTGCTTGGAGAACAACAGGTCGTTGTTAAAGCACTGCCGTATTACATTCAAAATTTTAAAAAAGATAACGTGTTAGGAGGGTGTACGCTTTTAGGTGACGGAAGCATTAGTTTAATCCTTGACATCCAGAGTATAACCAGACTTGTGAAGAAATAACAAGAAAGGAGTGATTTTAATGGCAGAAATGATTGCAGAAGATTATTTGGAAGAAGATACTCAGAAAAACAAGTTTTTGACCTTTTCTCTAGGCAACGAAATCTACGGGATTGAAATTAAGTACGTGACAGAAATTATCGGTATCCAGCCGGTTACTGAAGTGCCGGAGCTGCCCAATTATGTTCGTGGAATTGTCAATTTGAGAGGGAAGATCATTCCGGTCATCGATGTGCGCCTGCGTTTCAAAAAGCCATTTATGGAATACAGTGACCGGACCTGTATCATCGTGATCGACATTCAGGAAATATCAATTGGTCTGATCGTGGACAGCGTATGCGAGGTGCTTGTCATCCCTGAAGACGAAATAGTGCCTCCTCCCAGTGTTAACGGAGGTGCCAGTAACAAATACATTAAAGGAATCGGCAAGGTCGATAACAGTATCAAGCTCATTCTTGATTGCGACAAATTATTAAAAGAAGAAGAACTGTCTAATCTGACATCTACACTTAGTGAGGGGGTAATATCATGAATTTCAACAAGCTTCAAACCAAGATTTTAGCTGGCTATATTGTCATTGTCGTCATCCTGGCAGTCATTTCTGTAGTCACTTATACCCAGGTTAATTCTATGGTCAAAGATGTTAATCAGATGACCGAAGTCGAATTTGTGAAATTCCAAATTAATGAAGACCTGGCCTTAAGCTTCACCGATGGAGCAAGTCTTGCCAGAGCCTACATGTTGTATGGAAAACAGTCCTATGTTGACGATTTCAATGCGATTTCCCAGAAGTGCACCAAACTGCAAGAGGAATTGTTAGCCATGGAGAATACGCCTGAGAACAAGGCCATGGTAGAGAGAAGCAACGCCTGGACCGCTGCAGTAAGTGGAGAGCTGTTTGCGGCAGTCAAAGGAGGCAATGCTGCACAAATCACGGCAGTTGGAGCAAAAATTGCACCGGAAACAAAAGCCCTAATCGAATTAAATACGCAAATGGCAGAGCAAAGAGCTCAAAACATTGGTGCGGCAAAGGATCGTATTGCATCCAAAGAAACCAGAACTATAATTATACTGGCCGTCTCCACCTTGACCGCAATCGTTCTGTCGATCATCCTCGGATTTTTTATGGCTCGCTCGATCACAAACCCTGTCCGCAAACTGGTAGGAGTTTCCGATAAAATTGCTGACGGCGATTTGAATGTCGATATCGATGTCCACGGCAAAGATGAGATCGGAGCGCTTGCCAAATCGTTCTCGACCATGACGCTGACCCTGAATGAAGTGATCAGTAATATCAACAGTGCTTCCGAGCAGGTCGCTTCAGGCTCGAAGCAACTGTCCGATTCCAGTATGGCCCTTTCCCAGGGCGCAACCGAGCAGGCTAGTTCGATTGAAGAGCTGACGGCCTCTCTGGAAGAAATCAGTTCCCAGACCAAACTCAATGCCCAAAATGCCAATGAAGCAAACCAGCTGGCGGAAGAAGCCAAGAAGAATGCGGCCCAGGGCAACAGCCAGATGAAGGAAATGCTTAGCGCAATGGATGAAATCAATAATTCTTCCAATAATATCTCCAAAATTATCAAAGTCATCGACGATATTGCCTTCCAGACCAATATCTTGGCCCTGAATGCTGCTGTTGAAGCTGCAAGGGCAGGACAGCACGGCAAAGGGTTCGCCGTTGTGGCAGAAGAAGTCAGAAACCTCGCAGCTCGCTCAGCCAACGCTGCTAAGGAAACAACGGATATGATCGAGGGTTCGATCAAGAATGTTGATAACGGTACCCGGATAGCAAGCGACACGGCAAAAGAATTAAACAACATTGTCGAAGGAATTTCGAAGGTAGCCAACCTGGTGAACAACATTGCAGTGGCTTCCAATGAACAGGCCATTGGCATCAACCAAATCAACCAGGGTATTGCTCAGGTCGCGGAAGTCGTTCAGACCAACTCGGCAACTGCTGAAGAGAGTGCCGCTGCAAGTGAGGAACTGGCGAGCCAGTCCGAGCTGCTGAATGTTCAGGTTGCCAAATTCAAACTGCGGAAAAACGGCCAGTACGCTTCCTTAAAAGGAATCGAAAACATGAGCCCGGATATTCTGAAAATGCTCGAGAATATGAACAGTAGTAGTCCGACTCTTGCACCAAAGGAAAAGCCAAAAAAGAAAATTGTCCTGAGTGACGACGAATTCGGCAAGTACTAAGTGAAATGCAAGAGAAGAGAGGGCCTGATTCGAGGCCCTCTCTTCAGAATAACAGAAATTAGAAGTTTCTATAAAAAACGCCTGGAGAAGATGGTGGTCTGTTATGATAACAATAACGGAAAAAGAATTTGTGAAGTTTGCAGCGTATATCGAAGCTAATTATGGGATTCATCTAAAAAAAGAAAAGCAATCGCTGATTAACGGCAGACTGCAGGGTGTCCTTATCGAGAACGGCTTTAAAAGTTTCTCGGAATATTACGATTTCATTACTTCACATAACGGCGGGGAGGCCATGACCACCTTTATTAATAAGATTACCACCAACCATACGTTTTTTATGCGGGAAGCGGAGCATTTTACTTTCTTAAAAGAGAACGTTCTGCCTGTGCTGGCGGCCCATTGCCGGGATAAGGATCTACGGATATGGAGCGCGGCGTGCTCCAGTGGTGAAGAACCGTATACCCTCGCGATGATCATTGATGAGTTTTTTGGCAGAGAAAAAGTCTGGTGGGATACGAAGATTCTTGCAACGGACATTTCCGATAAAGCCTTAACGATTGCCAGAAATGGCGAATACGCCAATGATAAGGTTGCGGCGCTGCCAGCGCTGTGGAGAACAAATTATTTTAAAAAGCTCGACAGGGAAAAATCAATTGTTGTAGAAAAAATTAAGAATGAAGTGATCTTCCGCAACTTTAATCTGATGGAAAAGGTATTTCCTTTTAAAAAGAAGTTCCATGTGATCTTTTGCCGAAATGTGATGATTTACTTTGACGGGCCAACCAAAGAACAGCTTGTTCAGAAATTTTATGACATGACTGAGTATGGCGGCTACCTGTTCATCGGTCATTCGGAATCACTCAACAAAGATACAACCCAATATAAATATGTCATGCCAGCCGTATACAGAAAAGAATAATATTTAGAAGTAGGTTGATATCATGGCCAAAAAAAAGATTAGGGTTTTAATTGTAGATGATTCCATCGTTTTCCGGGAGATTCTGGCCAGAGGAATCGCCAGTGACCCGGAGATCGAAGTTGTGGGTATGGCCGCAGACCCGTTTGAAGCCAGGGATAAAATCCTGGAAGTTGAACCGGACGTCATGACCTGTGATGTCCAGATGCCCAAAATGAACGGGATTGAATTTATCTGCAAGCTGCTGCCGCAATATCCGATTCCGGTGATTGTGATCAGTACGGTGAGCGATGCTGTTTTTGATGCGATGAATGCCGGGGCTGTCGAATTTGTCGGCAAGCCGGATATGAAGGCTGCGCAGAGAGTGGAAACCTTTTTAAATGAGTTGAAGATTAAGATCAAGGTAGCCTCCGTCGCCCGGATTATCCCGTCGATGAAGGATACGACTGAAAAAGTTGAAAGCCAGCATGCCGAGAATTCGGAAAAAATCATCGCGATCGGCGCTTCCACCGGCGGAACGGAAGCCGTCTGCAATATCATGAAGCGACTGCCTGCGAATATGCCCGGGATCGTTATCGTCCAGCATATCCCTCCTGTTTTTTCCCGGATGTTTGCCGAGCGGCTGAATAATCAGACCAAACTGAAGGTCCAGGAAGCTCGGACCGGGGATTACCTGGAACAGGGAATGGCCTTAGTTGCGCCTGGAGACCAGCATGTCAGAATCAAAAAGATAGCCAATCGATACAGGATTGAGTGCTTCGCAGGAGAAAAGGTCAACGGTCATTGTCCTTCCGTTGATGTCTTATTTGAATCCGTGGCCAAGGAAGCAGGCAAAAATGCGCTGGGTGTCATTTTGACCGGTATGGGATATGACGGGGCCAAGGGACTCCTGCAGATGAGAAGAAAAGGGGCCAGAACGATCGGTCAGGATCAGGATTCCTGTGTGGTCTACGGCATGCCGAAAGTTGCTCATGATATCGGGGCCGTTGAAAGACAAACTTCTTTAATGAACATCCCTCAGTTGATTTGTACGATGCTGAAGTAAGGAATGAAGGCCAATGAATAAAAGCAAAAAAAGCTACAATGTCACAACAAATGAAATGGCGTTGGCTTTGGCGTGCATCGGAGATGGTGTCGTGTATACGGATCATCTGGGAACCATTTTATACATCAATGATTCCACTGCCAGGCTTTCGGGCTGGTTGCCGGAAGAGGCTCAGGGTAAAATATTTGAAGAAGTCTTTCCAGTTATCAATAAAGAAACCGAAGAAATAATGGATTCTCCGATAGAGCTGACCATTAAAAAAAAGAAAGCTCTGGGCTTAAAAAACCATTCGGCACTGATCAAAAAAGATGGCCAAATCATCTGCATTTCGGCCAGCAGTTCCCCAGTGATCGAACAAGACGGCCAAGTCAGAGGGGTCATCTTTGTCTTCAGGGACATCACCAGAATCAAAGAAATTGAAAACGACTATAAAAATGAAGCAGAAAATTTTAGGACAATCTTTTATTCGTCTCCAGTTAATATGGTTATTATCGATGAGCTGGCGCACATTAGCTGCGTAAACAACGCAGCACTCGAACTGATGCATGTGGAAAAACAAGATGTGCTTGGTAAAACATTTGGCGAAGCTTTCAAATGTGCAGCCAGCTTTGAACATCCCAGGGGTTGCGGCTACGCAGCGAAATGTAAGCAGTGTGAGATTACACATGCCGGCTTGCGGGCGCTTAAAAACAATGAATCTATCGAGGGGTTGGAGTTCTCCCAATCATTTATCCTTAACGGCAAGACAAAACAATTATGGTTTCATGTCAGCATCTCCCCGCTGATGGTAGACGGCAAAAAAAATATCGTTATTGCGTTAAATGACATCACCGAAGAAAAGATACTTGAAGAGTCACTGATTAAGTCCCGCGATTTCCAGCTGAAGCTGCTGGATTATTTCCCGGTTTCTATCTGGCGTTCCACAGAAAAAGAAATAACTTACCTGAATAAAAATCTGCTGGATTTTTTGGGTATGAACTTTGAAGAGTGCATGAATATTCACTGGTTATCAGTCATACATCCCGAAGACAGAGCCGCTTATAAAGAAATACTAAAAAATGCAGAAGCGAACCATACATCTTTTGAATATGAGCATCGCTTAAGATATCATGACGGGGAGTATCGATGGTGTCTCAGTTCAGGCGGCCCATATTATGATCTTGAAGGAGAGTATGCCGGCCTAATCGGCATTATACTGGATATCACCGACAGAAAGATTGCTGAAGACGCTTTAAAGCGCTATCAACTGTTGTCGGAAAATGCCAGGGATATGATTATGTTCGTCTCACAGGATGGGAAAATTCTCGAAGCCAACAAAGCAGCTTTGAAAGCTTACGGCTATGATCATCTTGAAATTGTGCAAAAAACAGTTTTTGATTTTGCAGAAGATGTGACGTTTGCCGGAGAACAACTGAAGATTGCCGTGGAAAAAGGATTCTTTATTGAAACAAACACGAAACGGAAAGATGAAAGTATAGTTCCTGTTGAAGTGAGTGCACAGACCACGATGATCAATGGCCAACAGGTGTTGTTGTGCGTGCTTAGAGAAATAACCGAACGTAAAAAAATTGAAAAACAGCTGCTGGACAGTGAAACCCGGTATCGAAATTTATATAACAATGTCACGGATGCAATCTACATCGTTGAAATTATCGAGAATGATGACCGGATTGGGAAAATAATTGAAGTCAATGATATTACCTGTCAAAGACTTGGCTATACGAGAGAGGAACTCCTTCAGCTATATCTGCCGGATATCGCTAAATACGATACGAAAGATCAAATTGAACAATTGAAACAGCTGATACAGCAGGGATCCGATACAGCGGAACATGTGCATGTCACTAAAGACGGAAAGGAAATCCCGGTTGAAGTCAGTGTGCATCTGATAAATATTAACGGCAAAACGTGCATATATTCCCTGGCACGAGATATATCCGAGCGGAGAGCTTCGGAGCGGGCATTGATCGAGAGTGAAGAAAAATTCCGAAGCGTCTTTGAAAATGCCAGAGATGCCATTTTCCTGGAGCAGGTCAATGAAAAAGGTGAAATCACGATTGTCGAAGTGAATGAAGTCGCCTGCAAAGGACTCGAATATACGCGGGATGAGCTGATCGGACATTCGCCAAAGATGATTTCCAAAATAGGCAAAGCGGAACTGGATATATTGATGACTCAAGTTCGAAACTATCAAACCTATGTGTTTGAAGATATCCACATTTCCAAAAATGGCAGAGAGATTCCCGTTGAGATCAATATACGGCAATTTAGACTTAATCATATAGACTATCTCATTCTCATTGCACGGGATATTACGGAGAGAAAAAAGAATGAGGAGAGATTCATCAAGGCCAAAGAAGAAGCTGAAGCCGCGAATCGGGCCAAAAGTGAATTCCTCGCCAATATGAGTCATGAGATCCGGACACCGGTGAACGGCATCAACGGTATGATTGATTTAACGCTGGCCACTGACTTGAATCCTGAACAGCGGGATAACCTCGAAACCGCCAAAATCTGTGCCAATTCCCTGCTGGCGTTGATCAGTGATATCCTTGATTTTTCCAAGATTGAGGCCAGGAAACTCGTTGTTGAGAACATCAATTTTGACATGCATGATCTGGTTGAGAAGAATTCGAAGGTGCATACGCTGCGGGCCAGTAAAAAGAGGCTTCAATTAACGTATGATCTCGATCCCAGCATCCCGAAGTATCTGATCGGTGATCCGAACAGACTTAGGCAGGTCCTGAATAACCTGGTTGATAACGCAATAAAATTCACGGACACCGGTAAAATATCTGTCACTTTAAACAACGTTCTGAAGACAGATCAGGACATTGAACTGAAATTTGCTGTCCAGGATACCGGAATTGGTATTTCCGAAGAAGATCAGACCTTCCTGTTCAAAACATTTACCCAAGTCGACAGCTCTATTACCCGAAAATATGGCGGAACAGGCCTGGGGTTGGCAATTTCCAAGCAGCTAGTCGAGCTGATGGGTGGAACCATGGGGGTCAGCAGTCAAAAAGGAAGAGGAAGCACATTCTATTTTCCGATCAAATTTAAAATAGGAAAACTAAGCGAAACAGTGCCGTTCCTTAGACCTGACATCAGCCCAATGATCCGGCCCTTGCATATTCTTCTTGCTGAGGATGATAAGGTAAGTCAAGTCTTTCTTCGCCGCATGCTGAAGGAAAGAGGCCATCAGGTCGATACTGCAGACAATGGTTTGGAGGTCCTGGATCTTTTTAAGAAAAAAAAATATGACTTGATCCTGATGGATATCCAGATGCCCGTGATGGACGGGATAGAAGCAACGAAAAATATCAGGGAATCTGAAGGCGGCCGGACCCATACACCGATCATTGCAGTATCTGCCTATGCGTTGCAGGGTGACGAACAAAGGTTTCTGGCGATGGGAATGGATAGTTATCTGGCAAAACCGATTGACATCAACGATCTAATGAAAAAAATTGGTTCGGTGGGTCAAAACCGGCAAGAATTTCCGGATAAGGTTGAGCTCGGGGATCACGGCGAAATTATTTTTACAAGTAAATCTGAGAATAAAGACACTGAACATTATACTTCCGTAATGCAGGAAATCGAGCATTGCATCAAAGAACTCGACGATCATTTCGAAAGCATGCAATATGAAGCGATAGAATCGATTGCCAACCGGCTGAAAAACCTGTGCAATCAGATTGAAGCAGATGAATTGAAATTCTGTGCTTTTAAAATCGAACTGGCGAGAAGAAAAAATAATATTGGGGATGAGATTGAGTATTTCAGCTTATTTAAAGAAGCGTATTATGTTTTTAAAAAGTCATTTCAAAAAGTCACTTAGCAATGAAGGAAAAGTACGAAGTAACAAAGTAATTAGGAGGGAACGGGATGTTGAAGATACTCATAGCTGAAGACGATTTAGCCAGCAGAAAATATTTGTACAAATTATTATCAGAATATGGTGAGTGCGATCTGGTGGTTGATGGACTGGAAGCGATCGATGCCTATTTGATGTCGCTCAAGGAAGAGAGCCCTTATGAGCTGATCTGTCTCGATGTCATGATGCCGAAGGTCGATGGAGTCAGGGCGTTAAAGGCTATTCGGGATCTGGAAATACAAAAAGGGATTCCGTGTGAAAAACAAGCCAAGATCATTATGACGACCGTTCTGGCTGAATCGGATTATGTGCAAAAGGCCTTTGAATATGGGTGTGACGCGTATGCATCCAAACCCATCGATTCCGTCAAATTTCTGGAGGTCATGGAAAAGCTCGGAGTGGTGAAGAATACGAAATAGGTGCTTGATGAGCTAGTCTTCCTTGGTGATCTTAATCTCAATATCTCTGGGCAAAGCAAGGCCGCAGGCTGCTTCCGCACCTTTGATAATTGCGGTAGGAACTGGGCAGGCGGCATGCTTGCAGTATTGGCGCGCGATTTGAAAGACAGAGGTATCACCGATTTTGCCGAAGCATTCTTCATAACCATTGACTGTTTTCAGTTCTTCGCTTAAAGGTTTCAGGCTGGGGCATTCCGTAATAATCTTGATATTCGCATTCCTGCGCTCAGCGTTGACTTCAATATTGGTCATAAAGCCGCAGGCGCCGCCGTTAACAGATACCTTGATCATGGCTTCACATCCTTATATATTAGAATTATTATTAATGGCACCGCGACAGTAGGACGGTTATGAGCGGAAATCGTTGGCATATCTAACGCTGAGGATTTCTTGTTATACACTTGCTTCACTTCTGAAATTATACGGAGAGTAATTTAATGTTATTGGAACTTCAATATTTGACAGGGAACCTGTATTACCTTTTAATCTCAGCGTGATATTCCTGCAGGGACTTTAAGGTAATTCCAGATGCACCATTCGCGTCATAGGCGGCAATGCCTTTGGCGCTTGCCGCTGCAGCGGTCATCGTGGTGATATACGGGACCTTATACTTGATCGCCGCTTTGCGGATATAGGCATCCTCATGTTTGCTGCGTTTGCCGGACGGCGAATTGATCACCAGATGGATTTCCTTGTTGGTGATGCTATCCACGATGTTCGGACGGCCTTCATACAGCTTCTTGATTTTTTCGGCTTCGATTCCGTTTTCCAGTAGGAATTTGTGGGTCCCTTCCGTAGCCATAATCTTAAAGCCGATCTGGGTAAAATTCCTGGCTATCTCGAGCGCTGCGGGCTTATCGTCGTCATTGACGCTGATCAGCACAGTACCTGATTCCGGCAGTGGGGACTTGGTTGCTTCCTGCGCTTTGTAGTAAGCCAAACCAAACGAATCGGCTAGGCCGAGCACTTCACCGGTCGAACGCATTTCCGGTCCGAGCACAGGGTCAACTTCGGTAAACATATTAAACGGGAAGACTGCTTCCTTGACTCCGTAATAAGGTACTGTTTTGGAAGTCAAGTTTTTAACGGATGTTTCCTTGCCGTCATTGACAGCCATCATAATTTCGGTCGCGATCCGGGCCATGGAAATATTACAGACTTTGGATACGAGCGGTACAGTCCTTGAGGCTCTCGGATTTGCTTCCAGAACATAAACCTTGTCGTCGGCAATCGCATACTGCATGTTCATCAGTCCGATAACGTTCATCTCTTGGGCAATTTTTTTTGTGTATTCCACAATCGTCGCGAGATGTCTTTCAGGGATGCTGATCGGCGGGATGATGCAGGCGGAGTCCCCTGAGTGGATACCGGCAAGCTCGATATGTTCCATGACGGTCGGCACAAAAGCATCCTTGCCGTCCGCGATCGCGTCGGCTTCCGCTTCGATCGCGTTGCTCAGGAAACGGTCGATCAGAATCGGCCGGTCGGGCGTCACGCCTACCGCAGCTGCCATGTAACGGCTTAGCATCTCTGCGTCGTGAACAACTTCCATACCGCGTCCACCCAGAACAAATGAAGGACGGACCATCAAAGGATAACCAATCCGGTCAGCGATAACAAGCGCCTCTTCCAGGTTGACGGCCATTCCGGATTCCGGCATCGGAATATCCAGCTTTTCCATCATCTTACGGAATAAATCACGGTCTTCAGCCAGCGCGATGGTTTCCGGAGTTGTGCCAAGAATTTTGACACCGGCTTTTTTGAGCTCATCTGCAATGTTCAGTGGTGTCTGGCCGCCAAACTGCACGATTACGCCGAGCGGTTTTTCTTTTTCGTAGATGCTCAGGACATCTTCGACGGTAAGCGGTTCAAAATACAGTTTATCGGAGGTATCGTAGTCCGTGGAGACCGTTTCGGGATTGCAGTTTACGATGACGGTCTCGTAGCCAAGATCACGCAGCGCAAAGGCGGTATGCACGCAGCAGTAGTCGAACTCTATGCCCTGACCGATGCGGTTCGGTCCGCCGCCGAGGATCATTACCTTTGGCTGGTTGCTGCTTGTGGTCTTATCTGGGGCATTATAGGTAGAGAAATAATAGTAGGCATCTTCAACGCCGCTTACCGGAACAGCTTCCCAACCTTCCACTACCCCCAGGGCAACTCTCTGTTTGCGAATTTCCGCTTCACTTAAGTTTAAGAGCATTGCAAGGTAGCGGTCTGCAAAGCCGTCCTTTTTGGCCTGGGTCAGTAGTTCATCCGGCAGATTTTGGCCGCTGTATTTTAAGATTTCTTCTTCCAGCAGCACAAGTTCTCTCATTTGCTGCAGGAAGTAAGGCTTGATATAGGTCAAAGCGTATAGATCATGGATATCTGCGCCTTTGCGCAGCGCTTCGTAAAGGATAAACTGACGCTCGCTGGTCGGTTCAGTTAGCATGGCCATCAGTTCTTCCAGAGACCGCTGATGGAAATCTTTCGCAAAGCCCAGGCCGTAACGGTTGATCTCGAGAGAGCGAATAGACTTTTGCAGCGCTTCTTTATAATTTTTTCCGATGCTCATGACTTCGCCGACCGCGCGCATCTGGGTACCAAGCTTGTCCACCGAACCGGGAAATTTTTCGAAGGCCCAGCGTGCAAACTTGATAACGACGTAGTCGCCTGAAGGTGTGTATTTATCCAAAGAGCCGTCTCTCCAGTACGGTATTTCGTCCAGGGTCAACCCTGCCGCCAGCATGGAAGAGATCAGTGCAATCGGCAAACCTGTTGCTTTGGAGGCCAATGCTGAGGATCGGGAAGTACGCGGGTTGATCTCAATGATGACAACCCGACCGGTCTTCGGATCATGCGCAAACTGCACATTGGTGCCGCCAATGACTTCAATGGCTTCGACGACAGAATAAGAATATTTTTGCAGGCGCTCCTGAAGCTCAGGACTGATCGTCAGCATTGGGGCCGAACAAAAAGAATCGCCGGTGTGGACACCGATCGCATCGATATTTTCAATAAAACATACGGTGATCATCTGGTTTTTGGCATCACGGATGACTTCAAGCTCGAGTTCTTCCCAGCCAAGTACGGATTCTTCCACCAGAATCTGACCGACCAGGCTTGTGGCAATACCGCGGCTCGCAATTACGTTTAGTTCTTCAGCATTGTAAACCAGACCGCCGCCGGTTCCGCCCATGGTATAGGCCGGGCGGATAACCACCGGATACCCGAGTTCCTGGGCAATCGCTTCAGCCTCTTCTACGCTGTAGGCCGCTTTGCTGAGGGGCATTTCAATGCCGAGCCTGTTCATGGTTTCTTTGAAAGCAATTCGGTCTTCACCACGTTCAATCGCGTCCAGCTGAACGCCGATGACCTTAACGTTATACTTCGTAAGGACGCCTGCCTGGTGCAGCTCGGAGGAAAGGTTCAAGGCCGACTGACCGCCCAAATTTGGCAGCAGGGCATCGGGACGTTCTTTGGCAATGATTTTCGTCAGACTTTCAAGGTTTAATGGTTCAATATAGGTGACATCAGCAATTCCGGGATCTGTCATGATGGTGGCAGGATTGGAATTGACCAGTACAATCTTGTAGCCCAGTTTGCGAAGCGCTTTACAGGCCTGGGTTCCCGAATAGTCAAATTCGCAGGCTTGTCCAATCACAATGGGACCTGACCCAATAATCAGGATCTTATTAATGTCGGTTCTTTTTGGCATGTTGTATTTCCTTTCTTTATAAAAAATAAAGCTGAAATAGTGTATTTTTATGTAAAAGCCTCACAGCCATTTTATCAGAAAAAACAAGACAAGATGATGCTTTTCATAAAGAATTATGTATTCTATATACATAATAATCAAATGCCGTTAATGTCCAAAAGTATCGCTATAAAAGTATCTGCATAAAAGTATTTGTTATAAGAGTATATGCTTGCAGAAATCATCATTCTGAATTAATATATTACTAGCAGCTGTCCATAATCTGGAAACCAGCTAAACGTTAACGCAGTATGGTTGATGCGGCAATAACGATAAAAAGAATTGATAAGGAGAGAAGTATGAAAATATCTGAATTATTCAAAACCGGCAAGCCAACCTTGTCTTTTGAATATTTTCCCGCACGGACGGAAAAAAATGCAGAAATCCTTGAAAAGACGCTTGGTGTCTTAGCAGGTCTTAATCCGAGTTTTGTTTCGGTCACCTTCGGGGCAGGTGGTTCGACAAGGGAAGGATCTTATGAACTGGTCAAGAAATTGAAGCAGGAGAAAAAGCTCGAAGTTGTTGCATATCTGGCGGCTTATGGTTTAAGGCCGGACGAAGTGGCTGCAGTGCTGGATGCTTACCAGGACCTTGGGATTGAGAACATCCTGGCACTGCGTGGAGACCTGGGAAAAGACGGAGCGAAGGAAATTCCTGCGGATACCATTCACTACGCTTATGAACTCGTAACGTTTGCCAAAAAGAATTATAACTTTTGTATAGGGGTAGCAGGATATCCCGAAGGCCATCTTGAGGCGCCAAGTTTGGAAAAGGATATTGAATATTTAAGGTATAAGGTGGATCAAGGCGCGGATTTTGTCATTGCCAACTTCTTTCATGACAATATTTACTTCTATCATTTGATGGAGCGCTGCCAAAAGAGCGGCATTACTATTCCTGTTATTCCCGGCCTGATGCCTGTCTACAGTGTCAAAATGATGGAAATGCTTGCAGCAAACTGCGGGGCTACTATACCGGAACAATTGAAAAGAGGAATCGCTGCATTGCCGGAAGGTGATGCGGATGCCCTAGTGGAATTTGGTATTCAATACGCTGCGGCACAGTGCGAAGAGCTCCTCCAAGAAGGAGCCTGCGGCTTGCATTTCTACACGATGGACAGAAGCGAATCAACAGCCGGTATTGTTAAAATCCTGCGAGAGAAGGGCTTGCTGTAAGTATTATTTTTGAATAGGTTTATTTATTCTGTTCCGAAGATTGATCTTAGGACGAAAGTACTATCCTAAGGTCATTTTTTTATGATAATCAAGTATTTCTACAATTTTCGCAGGAAGTAAATGGTATAATTACTTTTACTCATTAAGATTTTAAGCCAAATACAAAGGGAGGAGATAACATATAAATTTTTAGTCAATTTCAACATGAAGATCTGTCTTAACAAAATTGACATTAATAAAAAGTTATAGCTTCACGGCAGTAAAACCATTAATATTTCCTTTCGTGATCTTCTTTTACATCAGGAGGAGGAAATCATTATGAAGATAAGAGTTTGGATCATTGACTGCATGGGGGAAAAAGCCAGACTCTGCCTGTCTGAGGACGACAATACGCCGGAAATATTAGCAGGACCAAAAGTCTTTGAAAATAAAAAAATGCTTGTTGAAGCAATTATCTATACAAAAAAGGAAGCAAGAAAATACTTATCTAGAAATAAGCTGATGGATCAATAGTTTACAGCTTATTTCCCAAGCAAAAGACTTCGTTTCAAATTAAATGAAACGAAGTCTTTGCTTTTTTATTCTTCTTTACTTCCTTTTTAGAAGATATCTTTGATGACTTTGAACACAACACCAACAATTTCGACATGATCAGGTTCCAAGGCCCGGTAGGTAGGGTTGGCCGGTTCCAGCGTAATTTTATTATCAACCTTGTAGAACCTTTTGCAGGTCACTTCTTCCCCGTTGATCCTGGCTATTACTGTCTGCCCGTTTTGGGCCGTTTGCTGTTTTCTTACCAGCACAAGGTCGCCGTTATTGATATCTAAATCAATCATCGAATCGCCTTTAATCTTCAAGGCAAAGACCAATTCATCTTCGCGGACAAACGAACGGGGAACCGGCAAATAATCTTCAATATCTTCGAAAGGAATGGCCGGGGTTCCGGCGGGGACTCGGCCGACGATTGGAACCATAGCAAGATCAGGAATGGTATGCCCGTTATTAAAATTCGGCAGTTCGTTCATCGCAGGGTTTTTGCCCAGCAGACTATCCAGAGAGATCCCAAAGAAATCAGAGACTTTCTGCAGAAATCTATAATCCGGTTCTCTTAAACCAAGTTCATATAAAGACAAAGCTGAACGCGATACCTCCAGGTGTAAGGCCAATTGGTTCTGCGTAATTTTCTTCGTCCCACGCAAATATTTTAAAGTTTCACCAAAACTCACATCATCACCTCTAAGAAAATATTCTACTCTACAATGAGTAGCAATTCAATAGGACAAAATATAAATAACAATATAAAATTCCAAAAATAGAAGTTGACTGCTACGCAATGTAGCAATATAATTAATATACGCTTTGAATTAAAGCGTAAGGACATTTGGTTGCGGGCAAAAAAGGGGTGTGAAGTTTTGCAGAAATCACAGATAACAGACACGGAGAACATGCTGAAAAATTACTATCGAAGCTTGAATGAACTGTGGGTAAAAAAGGCGATTATTGAAAACCTTAGAAAAAATGCTAATGAGATCAGAAATATTTTGCTGGATGTCAATGAACTGGTACCTTCCAGAGGGATTGTTACACAATATATGGCTGTTTCAGGCGGTTGTGTGTACGTTTGCGACAGGTCTGCGCAAAACTATTATGAATTTACTTCATCCGTAGAAAAATTTGAGAAGAGATTAGCTGCGTTGCTGCATCGCGGTGTCAAACTGAAGATTCAGATCATCTATCTTGAATCAGCCATTGAAGGGATCACTTATGCCTTAAGTCTACTTGATCCTGTTGACCGAACAATATGTGAGAAGTGTTACGGCCTTAAGGAGCACAGCAATCTTCAAATTGCCAAAGAACTTCGGATGGACGAAAAAACGATTCGGTACAGAAGAAAGAAAATTAATCAGAAACTCAATCTTTACCTGCAGGATTGTTTGTGTGTGAATCAATAACCAGTACCTGTCAGCCCTGAACCTTATATACCCTGGCGGCAGATTTCTCGTAATACCGCGTTGTCGTCATTATATAATCATTTTAGGGTTGACAAGGTGCTAGACATGCATAGAGATTTCCGAATTTTTTCCTGGCTTTTGCCGAATTAATCCTTGAAAATAACGTATGCTTGTTACAGTGTAAGTATTCTCCATAAAGAACATACAGGAACAACCGGAGAGGAGAGTGAACATGAACGACACCGCTATGAAAGGTATGGAAGCCGCCTTGCGAAGCTATTACCGGAAATTAGATGAATTGCAGGTCAAGAAAAGAGCTTTGGAAGCGGTGGAAAAGAATGCCGAAGATATCAGAAGAATATTATTGGATGTAAATCAGCTTATTCCTTCAAAAGGAACAGTTTCGAGTTATCGTCCCGTCACGGGAGGAGGAAGCGGCTTGGTCTGCGATCCAACTGCGCAAGCCTATGCGGAATTTACACGCTCCATGGAAAAATCGCAAAGGGAGCTTGTGATTTTGCTTGAAAAAAAGATTAGGCTAAAAATGGAGATCATGCATCTGGAATCCTCCATTGAGGGAATTGGTTTTGCGCTGAACTTGCTGGATCCTGTGGAACGGATGATTTGTGAACAGTATTATGGTTTAAAAAGAAAAAGTAATTTGCAAATTGGACTGGCGCTGAATATGGATGAAAAGACCATAAGATATCGCCGGAAAAATATTAACCAGAAACTCAGCGATTATTTGAAGGTAAAACACCTCGTTAAATCCGGCTAATCGCACAAAAATGAGACAAGCCACATATTATGCATAAGACCTGAGACTTTATGAATATTTATCTAATAAAGGACAGGTCTTATTTTCTTTGGTCTATCGGAAAGGTGGGAAAGCGGATGATGCCTTTAAAGTCAGCAAGCGTATCTTACCCCTATGGTGTCAGAAACAGTGTATATGGTAAAGGTTATCACCAGGGAATTGATCTGATTTCAGAAGACAGAGCGATATATGCTGCTGTTGCGGGTGCTGTCATTAAGGCAGCCTATGCCGGTGGTCAGGGTGCAGATCCGGCGGGGTGGGGAAATTACGTTATCCTGAGAACCAGGAATGGCAATTACGATCTGATCTATGCCCATCTTGCCTCCGTGAAGGTGACCCGCGGACAGACAGTCAATGAAGGTGCCATTCTCGGTATGATGGGCAGAACAGGGAACACCACCGGCCCTCATCTTCATTTTGAGGTCAGAAGAGCGCCCTGGACAAACAATAATGAAATTAATCCAGCTGTGTTTCTGGGGATAGAAAACAAAGAAGGACCCGTAAAAAATGTTTCTGAGAATTCATGTGAGGAGGGGAAAAAGGTGGTTCAAAACATTATTTTATGCAATCCAGGCCCGGATGAAAGAGCAGCAGCTTATCTGGCAGATCATTTAAAAGCACCGGTATGTTACCTCGCAAATGTGACAAAAGAATTCATTGACTGTGCAGAAAAAGTCTATGTGATCGGCA
Source organism: Dehalobacter sp. (assembly GCF_030063005.1). NCBI lineage: Bacteria > Bacillati > Bacillota > Clostridia > Eubacteriales > Desulfitobacteriaceae > Dehalobacter > Dehalobacter sp. The sequence goes on along the minus strand of NZ_JAPDHR010000002.1, from coordinate 74,378 downwards.
ACAATTATCAGGCAGCAGAAAAATCAATCAATATCATCGGTGCGGACCGTTACGATACCTGTCAAAAAGTGCTTGATCTCTGTAAAGGCAAGTAAGGAGGAAGTTATGGATACTATTACGCTGCCCCAGACTTTTTTTACCCTGCAGGATCTTTCATCGCTCGGTGGTACAGTAATCGCTGTCTACGTCATTGTATCTTTTCTGAAAGATTACCTGAAAATATTGGGAAAGAGGATTTCCAAAGACGGGTCAGGGGACTGGATCGTGCGTCCGTCCTCTGTCCTAATTTCCTTCCTGATTATCATTTGGACACTGGTCATTCGGGAAGAGGTTAGTGCCGAAAACATTGGTCTGGCCGTCATTAATGCTTTTCTTGTCGCGTTGATCGCCGGAGCGGCCCATGACTATATTGTGGCTCCAACGAAGGAGAAAGCTGTTTTGCAGGCCATGGATAAAGAGAATCTGAAAAATAATCTTGAAAATCAAGGATCATCTGAGGCAAAAAACATATCTAATTCAAATAACATATCTGGATAAAAGGTTTCTAACGGATAAAGTTTTCCGAATTTTTTCCGGTTATTTGCCGATTTTGAAGCAAAATTTCGGGTATGCTGAGTACAGTGAGAATCACACCAAACATAGTTTGGCAACTTAATTGGAACGTCCTTGTAAGGGCGTTTTTATTTTAAGTATCTAAAACGGAGTGCCGGAGACGGCGGGTATGATGCAATCCAGAAGGCAGGGAGGGGCCGGGGGAACTCCGCCGTATTATTCCTTGCGGACGGATACTTATTATCACGAAGACGGCGTGACCGCCAAGGCAATCAAGACCTATCTCCTGACTTACGACCAGGATAATGCTTTGGTCAGCGAGGTGTTGCAATAAGAAAACGAAGGGAGGAAAGGACATGACGGTTGAAAATGAAAAGAGTAAGAAAGGACTTGAAGAAAGATTGAAAGAGCATGAAGAGACGCTTAAAAAGCATGATGAACGGCTGACGATCCTGGAATCTTCCTCGGTGCTGGAATCCAAGCGGCTGGATAGTTTGTGCGAGCAGTTGATGGAGTTTAGCTTTGATATCAAAGAGATGCTTAGCAGTCACGACGAAAGGATCAAAGAGCAGGAGATGGAGTGTGTCAAAAAAGAAAAAGATATTGAAAGTCTCGCCGGTTCGGTGAAAGCAGTCCTGTCCATTCTTCGATGGACTGCTACGACAGTATTCCTCCTGCTTGCAGGCTTTTTTATCTGGTACATTCAAATACGGCCCGCTTAGACCAAGAGCCCGCTTAGGCAGAGGAAGTTTAAGCGGGTATTTTTTTATTAAAATTTTGATAAATAAAAGTATATACAAGTTATTTTTTTAACAAAAAGGAATTGCTTTAATTGCGTCGAATATCCAATTAAAGTATAAATAATTGTTTGAATAAGGGGGGGAATAGAATGGTCTTACTTAAGGGACAAGATGCACTTGAGGCACTCTGCGGCATATTGCCTTACGTTGTGAAGGCTCTTCCTCCTGACATGGCCTTATACGTGACGGATGGGAAAAAGTATCTTCAGGTAGCCGAGGGAGAAGAGCTTAATATTGGTATTGAAGTCGGCAGTGAGATTATGGGAACAGCTACCGAAAAATGTATGAAAGAGAACAGGAAGACCGTGTTTAATGTCCGGACCGGGACACTGTTTCGCGGAGTAAATATACCGATACCTGATGAAAACGGAAGTCCTGTCGGGACGGTGGTATGTGCGACCGGAAGGAAGAAACAACAGGATGTTAATGAGGTAGCTGTACAGCTGTCCAATTATCTGGATCAGATTGCCTCAGCGGTTGAGGAGGTCGCCATGGGTGCCGGGAGACTGGCCGAAGTCGGTCAAGCCCTCTCCGTGAAAGCGCAGGAATCTAATCAGAAAATTGATGAAACTGAAGTCATTATCAACACCATTACAAACATCTCGAATCAGACGAATATGCTTGGCTTAAATGCCGCGATTGAATCGGCCCGGGCCGGGGAACACGGCCGCGGGTTCGGCGTAGTTGCCCAGGAAATCAGGAAGTTAGCCGAAAACAGTAAAAAAGCAGCAGAAGAAGTCCGGCAGATTATTGAGTCGATTTCTTCGGCGGTTACCGACATGACCAATGCAGCTGAAGAATCGGGACAGATCGCCCAGCAGCAGGCTGCGGCCACTCAGGAGAATGCAGCCACGATCGATCACCTGCGGAAACTGGCGGAGACGGTTAAAGATACGGCTGCCAAACTGTAAATAATAACCATGATTGAAAAAACACCTGGTATTACAGATGTCGAGGCGGGCACATTGTGTCGCTCTTCGGACTCTGTTATGCCGGGTTTTCTTTTTTGGATGAAGAAAAGGCAGACAAAAATAGGTTTGTCTGCGCAATTCTTACGGAATCTTATTACTTAAGGTTTATTTTATTAATGATGGCTTTTACTTGAGTTTAATAATCAGTTGACCGGATTTAACCTGCTGGCCTTCGCTGATTAGAATGCTTTCGATTTCTCCGTCCGTTGGGGCCATAATATTCGTCTCCATTTTCATGGCCTCAATGATCAGCATGCTTTGTTTATTGATAATTTTTTCGTTTTCTTTGACAAACACTTTGGAGATGATTCCGGTGATCGATGAGGCGATTTCCTTTGGATTATTCGGGTCTGCCATCAGTGTGACGGAGACCTTTTCTTTTTCTTCAAAGTTCCGGTCAAAGATCCGTACTTCTCTTCTATTACCGTTGATCTCGAAAAGCAGCGTCTTATAGCCTTCTTCATCCACATCGCGGACTTCAACCAGCTTCAAGATCATGGTCTTGCCTTCGTCAAGTTCGATTTCGCTGGTCTCGCCTTCTTTCAATCCGTAGAAAAAGACGTGGCTTTCCAGGTTATAGAGATGCCCGAATTCATCCAGGGATTTGAGGTAATCGCTGTATACTTTCGGATAAAGTGCATAGCTCAGGGCGTTCCGGATATTGGGCTCTATATGGTATTCTTCCTGGAGTTTCTTATTAATTTTTTCAAAATCAATCGATTCGAGGATTTCACCGGGCCGGCAGGTAATTGGATCCTGACCTTTCAGAACAATTTTTTGCAGTTCTTCTGGGAAACCACCCTCCGGCTGGCCTATCATCCCTTTGAAATAGTCGACGACCGAATCGGGAAACGCTAGGTTTTTTCCTTTTCCAAGCAGATTTTCTCTGGTCAGTCCGTTCTGGATCATAAAGATGGCCATATCTCCGACCACTTTGGAGGTAGGGGTAACCTTGACGATGTCACCGAGGATCTGATTGACCTCTATATACATCGCTTTGACTTCATCAAATTTGTGGCCAAGACCAAAACTTTCCACCTGCGGCTTCAGATTGGAATACTGGCCTCCAGGAATCTCATATTTGTATATTTCAGCAGTTCCAGATTTCAGTCCGGATTCAAACTGCTCATAGAACGTTCTGGCTTCACTCCAGTAATTACAGAGCTTTTGGATATCGTCGAGGTCCATTCCCGGATCCATCTTGGTATTGCGGAGTGCAGCGATAATTGAATCCATGGAAGGCTGGCTTGTAGTCCCTGCCATCGGACTGAGCGCCGCATCAACGATATCCACCCCTGCTTCAGCCGCCATCAGAATCGTGGCGACAGCGTTTCCGCTGGTATCATGTGTATGCAGGTGGATCGGAATGGATATTTCCTGCTTCAGGGCCTTGATCAGTTTAGTTGCGGCATAGGGTTTCAGCAGGCCGGACATATCTTTGATGCCAAGTATATGGGCACCCATCTTCTCAATTTCCTTCGCCATCTTCAGGTAATAGTTCAGCGAGTATTTTTCTTTGCTTTCATCGAGGATATCCCCGGTATAGCATAAACATACTTCTGCTATTTTTCCGGTCTTCATCACTTCGTCAAAAGCCACTTCCATACCTTTCAGCCAGTTCAGGCTGTCAAAGATCCTGAAGATATCGATACCTTGCGTTGCGGCTTCCTGGATAAAGGCTCGGATCAGGTTGTCGGGATAGTTCGTATATCCTACGGCATTGGCGCCGCGGATCAGCATCTGGAACGGGATATTTGGGATGAGCTGTCTGAGTTTTTGCAGCCTGCGCCAGGGTGATTCCCGTAAAAAGCGGTAGGCAACATCAAACGTGGCTCCGCCCCACATTTCCATGGAAAACAGATCACTGGCCAGGACGGAAGTTGCTTCGGCAATTGACACAAGATCCTTGGTTCGAACCCGGGTTGCCAGCAGGGACTGGTGCGCGTCCCGGAAGGTCGTGTCGGTCAGCAGTAGTTTGTTCTGGTCTTTGACCCAGGATACGAAGCTGTCAGCGCCGCGCTGCTGCAGGATGTCTCTGATTCCTGTACGTTCGGAAGGCAGTTCTATCTTTGGCACTGGGGCGATGTTATAGTCTTTCTTGGTGCTCTTGACTTCGTTGACAATCTTTTCGCCGATATATTTCAGAAGCTTTGTTTCGTAATCCTTTTTGGGTTTGATGTCAAAAAGCTCCGGCGTATCATCGATAAAATGGGTATCACATTCTCCGCTTAAGAATTTCTCGTGGTTCATGACATTAATAAGGAAGGCTTCGTTGGTCTTGACCCCTTTGACATTCATTTCTTTAACAGAACGGATTGCTTTTTGCGTGGTTCCTTCAAACGTTCTGGCCCAGGAGATAATTTTAACGAGCAGGCTGTCATAGTAAGGTGAGATGTTCGCGCCGGTGTAGCCATTCCCGCCGTCGAGCCGGATGCCGAAACCGGAACTCGTCCGGTATACGTCAATTTTCCCTGTATCCGGCATAAAGTTTGAGAGCGGATCTTCCGTGGTAATTCTGCACTGGATCGAGTATCCGCGCGGAACAACCGATTCCTGGGACGAAATTCCGATTTCTTTCGAATTTAGCGGGTAGCCCTGAGCGACCAGAATTTGGCTTTGAACAATATCGATCCCTGTCGTCATCTCAGTGATTGTGTGCTCGACTTGAATCCGGGGATTCATTTCAATAAAATAGTGGTTGCCATGCTTGTCAACCAGAAACTCCGCAGTGCCTGCATTAACATAATTGACAGCTCTGGAAAGTTTAAGCGCATCCTGGTACAGGCGATCTCTGACTTCCTGGGGAATCGAAAAAGCCGGCGTGAATTCGAGAATTTTCTGATGGCGGCGCTGCACGGAGCAGTCCCGCTCATACAGATGAACGATATTGCCGTACTTGTCGGCCAGAATTTGGACTTCAATGTGTTTAGGTCTTTCTAGGTATTTCTCAATGAAAATATCTTCAATACCAAAAGCCTTCTTAGCCTCTGTTCTGGCATTATTAAATTCACGCTCCAGGTCCTTTTCACTGTAGACGACGCGCATTCCTCTTCCGCCGCCGCCTGCTGCCGCTTTCAGAATCACGGGATATCCATATTTCTCGGCAAAGACCACAGCTTCGTCCACGGAAGTCATCGGTTTGTCCACGCCGGGAATGACAGGAACGCCTACGCTTTGAGCCAGCAGTTTGGATTTGATTTTATCCCCGAGATTTTCGAGTGTATGAACAGACGGTCCGATATAAACAATACCGGCTTCCTCACACTTTTCCGCGAATTCCGGGTTTTCTGATAAGAAGCCATAGCCGGGATGAATGGCGTCAACGCCCTTTTTTAAGGCGAGGTTAATAATTTCACCAATGCTTAAATATACTTCGATCGGTTTCTTTTTCTCACCAATCAGGTAGGATTCATCCGCTTTTGCTCTGAACAAGGCATATTTGTCTTCCTCCGAGTAAATAGCAACGGTTCTGATCCCAAGCTCTTTGCAGGCCCGAAAAACCCTGATCGCAATTTCTCCCCTGTTTGCGACCAGCACTTTATTAAAATTCTGTATTTTCATTTGGTATCTCCTTTGGTCTTGAAATCAATCATCTTATTCCTACTATTATAAGGCATTGAGGGTGCGGTAAAAAGTCCTTCAGAAAAAAAATACCGGAATACAGAATTAATTGTACAAATAATCCAAGTTTTCACCAATATGATTTTGTTAAAATAGCAGAAATTCTTTGCAACGCAAACGGATACGCCAATTGTCAGATCTTAAGCATGAGGGTTTTGTTTATTTCTTTTGCTTTTCGCTTTGCTGTGCTTCTTGCAAAGACTTTTGAAGTGCAGCAATATTGGCCAGCGTGATTTTCCCTTTAATTTGCACAAGCTGCGTATTTTGTTCCTGGACCACCTTTTCAAGCTCCAGAATGGACATGTCCAGCTTGCCGGAATCATCCTGCTGTTTTCCTTCCAGCGCGTTATTCAGCATGGCCCAGGATGATTTAAGTTCTTTGATGGCGACTGATGCTTTTCCCCAGTCTTTAGACTCAGCGAATAAAATGGTGCTTCGGCTGAAATAGATGATATTCTTAATTTCGGGAGAAATATTGGTTTTATAAAGCGCGTAAACATTTGGAATCTTTGCGTATAGGGCGTTTAAGGCCAGCATGATTTTCATTTTATCTTTGGTCGTCACGGATTCTGTAAGATTATTCAGGGAATTGCTAAAATCCTCAGTAAGTTTTTTGGGAGCGCCTTTTTTATTAATTTCGGGCATAATCTCATTCCATAGATAATGGAGTTTGTTAATTTCGAGTGCTGCCTGCTGGAACGGATCAGCAACCTGATTCGTATTTGTTTGCCCGGAGGAACTCTTACCCGACTGCTCTTTCTGCTGGCTGCCCCCTTCGGTTTGATTCTGGCCGTTCGTTTGGCTCTGACTGCTGCCTGCTTGATTCTGCTCACCGGTTTGAGTTTGTTCACTCTGACCGTTTGCTTCTCCTGAAACAAGGGACGGCCCTTTTAATACGCCGAAGATCTTTTCGATTGATGCCTCGACGTCTTCAAGCTGTTTAGGAATTGCTTCGGACTTTTCGGATTTTTCGGGCTGCTTGCCTGTAATTTTATTCATCATGCTGCATCCCGGAAAAAACAATAAAGAAATGATAAAAAAGCAGATTAATCTTGTAGACCAATTCCTACTTTTTATTGTAAAATATCCCATATAAATACTTCCTTTGTTACTTTTTTCTGTTATTATTTGCAGTTTCTTGCTTCTTATTCTTAAGAAACTTATTGAATTAATGCCAAAGTTCTGAAATAATGGAAAGGAATATATAAAAACTGTTTACACAAGTGAGCATATTTTTGAACACTATCGGCATTTGTGGAAAGAGGTAGAAAAAATGGGATTCAGTAAGTCAATTATTCAGTCGACGATGATTAAGATAACTCTGCTCATCTTCGGGATCATGGTTATTTTATACTTTTTTATCGCAAATATTTATTGGGATGAAGAAGTATTAAAGAAAGAGTTTGAACTGATGAGTGCAGCGTCAGTTTTAGAAAATAAGATCCAAGCGCACTATACGGACATCAAGCTTTACGAAGATGATCGCAATCTTTCTGACGAAGAAAAGATAACAGAAATGAATGCGTTGCTCGGCCAGGATGTTGCCGATCTTTCCGCGAAGTACTCCAATATTCGCATGGGCTATTTTGACAAGGAAATGGATCAGAATATTATTTTTGCACCTAGTGTGGAATCCGTTGTTAAGGATCAGCTTAATGCCGAGTTCTTCCGGCTTTTTCAATCTGGGAATGCAGAATTTATCAATGAAGCGGGCGTTATTGACTGGAACGGCCAAGGCATTATTGCGGTTGCTGTACCGCTGTATTACCAGAATACAGTGATTGGTTACACCTGGGCCGAAATAGGGACCGATAATATCTTTTATCTGTCATCGTTCAAATATGCTAAAGTGCTGGTCCCAAGCATTATTCTCTGGATCATTGTGCTGGCCATTATTAAAAAGAATATTGTCAGAATCAAGGCTTCATTAGAGTCATTTGCCCATACAATTAAAAGCAACAGTCTGGAAAGCGTGGAGGACCTGGAAAGGCTGCCGGAACTCCAACCGGTATTTGAAGAGATCAGAAATCACCTGGAAAGCTTGTATCAATTGAATGTTGAATTGGAAAGCTCCAATGATAAGCTCCTGACCATCATGGAAGGCATTGGCGATGGATTCTTCGCGTTGGACAAGGAGTGGTGCTTTACCTATGTCAATAAAGAGATGAAGAAAAACATGGGACACGATCGTGAAGACCTGATTGGAAGAAATATTTGGGACGTTTACAGTGTATTAGCTGATTCTGCAACGCGTGTCAACCTGAGACAGGCTTTAGAAGAGAATATATCCCTGCATTGGGAGGAATATATCTCTCCGGAAAATAAATATTTCCAGTATCATGCCTACCCGTTTAAACAAGGCCTCACAGTTTTTGTCAGGAATATCACTGAGCTGAAACAAAGAGACAAGGAAATGCAGCGCCTGGAGCGGCTCAACCTGATCGGACAAATGGCGGCAGGGATCAGCCACGAAGTCAGAAATCCGCTGAGTACGGTCAGGGGCTTTCTGCAACTGCTGGAGGGCCAGTCTGATTCGGAACTTAAGATAGAATACATGGATCTGATGATTACGGAGATTGACAGAGCCAATGAGATTCTTACCGATTTTCTATCTGTGGCCAAAGTTAGTGCTGAAGGAACAAAAGAGGAGAATATCAACAACATTATCAACAGGTTGTATCCGATGCTGCAGGCTGATGCGCATAGTTCAGACAAAGAGCTGCTCTTGGAATTAATGGATATTCCAAGCATTGATCTCAATGAATCAGAGATTAAACAACTTATCCTTAATTTAGTCCGAAATGCTCTGGAAGAGACTGCTACGAAGGGAAAGGTCTACATCAAAACGTACCGGGTTCAGGAAGGGGTCGTTCTGGCAATCCAAGATCATGGCATAGGAATTCCTCAGAGTGTTCAGGATACCTTGGGTACACCGTTCGTTACGACGAAAGAGAATGGGACAGGCTTAGGCCTTGCGATTTCTTTAGGTATTGTACGCAGACACCAAGCCAGGCTTGAATTTCTGACAGGGGAGGAGGGGACTACGTTTTTTATAACTTTCCCGCTTAATAATTATAGCAGTAATGAAAATGAGCAGATCTAATGATTGAACTGCCAGACTAGAAAAAAACTATAGGACTTATGAAATATTTTTAAGATTATTAAAGGAAAAATGCCAAAACTGTAGAAACTAAATACATATAATGCCAAAGGAGGAAATCGATGAAGATTCCAATAATAGCACTCATTTTGCAAGGAATACCGGAACAGATCGCTGTTGTTACTTTAGCCTATGTTATTGCGGGTATGCCTTTTGCATGGAAAAAAATTGTTTCCATGGGGATAATTTTGGCTTTGACCTCTTATTTACTTCGATTTTTTCCAATCCTGTTTGGTTTACACACTGTGATTATGTTGGTCCTTTTATTTATTCTTTTGTTTTTTGGGGGCAAGAGTAATTTTTATGCTGGTTTGGTTGCAAGCCTTCTTGGCTTTTTAGCCTTAATTATTAGTGAGACAGTTTGTTTGTCTTTGTTAATGCCATTATTTCACGTTTCAGCTGAGATGCTAAACACAGATGTTGGATTAAGGATACTGATTACTTTACCTCAAGTATTTGTTTTATTCATAGCGAGTTTAATTATTTTAAAAATAAAAAAAGGTGTTAAAAGATAGGTATACCAGGAGGGAAGAAAATGGATCTCTCTCAAATCAGTGAGCGTATTTCCCGTAATCTGACAGCTGAATTAGATTTTGATGACGATAAAAAAGAGATCATTGCTTATGGTATTGAGTCACTTGTTTTAACAGTGTTGGGTTTTTTGGCAATAATGGGAATGGCCTTTCTTTTTAAAGCCTTGGTACCCACGGTCATCGCTGCTGTTTTCGGGGGATTTCTACGGAGAGTATCCGGTGGGGCTCATTTCGACACGCCGCTAAAGTGCCTGGCTTTTGGGGCGGTAGTTTATTCTATTCTTGGTGTTATTGCCAAGGAAATTGTTAACTACGGTTTCCAGAGCTCCGGTTTTCTCCTGGCCTTTTTACTGTTTTCTTTGGCCCTAGTTGCTATTCTTGCCCCGGTGGACTGTGAGGCCAAACCTATTCACTCTCAAAATTTCAGAAGAAAACTTAAGATTATTTCCATAGGTTTTGTTATCCTGACGATTGGTGTAGTGTTAGTCAGTCATAACTTCCTGGTGAATACCAGTGCAGTATTGGGGATCGTTTTCCAGACGATGACCCTTCTGCCTGTATTTAATAAAAAAAGGGGGATAACAACATGAAAAAAATTCTCTACACACTGATGGCGTCCATGCTTGTACTTCTCGCTACTGCAAGTTCTGTATTTGCCTGTGGTTATTGGGCTTATCAGCCAAAGACACCAAAGTCACTGCAAAAATAAAAAAATGAGGCGGGTTTCCCGCCTCATTTTTTATCCTTACAATTTTTGACGCTTGTAACAGAATAAATCTTCAGTGGGAGTGTAAGAAATGTCTTTAAGAATTCGGGAACCGGTCAATTCAATGTCCCATATGCTCGGAGCTGTACTTTCGCTCTCCGGGCTGGTTCTGCTTCTGCTGCGGTCGCTGGAACACGACAGTATGGCCTATTTAGGTTCTGCCCTAGTCTTTGGGGGGAGTCTTATTCTGCTTTATTCTGCTTCGATGATCTATCACTGGGTAGTCTCCAGCGCACAGGTCATCCGTACGCTGCGGAAAATCGATCATTGTATGATCTATGTTCTGATCGCGGGTACATATACCCCGATTTGTCTGATCACATTGCAGGGTGCGCTGGGAATGGGCTTGCTGATCGGGGTCTGGACGCTGGCCGTTTTAGGGATCGTCCTGAAGCTTGTCTGGTTCAATGCTCCTCGCTGGTTATATACCGCTTTCTATTTGCTTCTGGGCTGGATTGCCATATTTTTTATTTACCCAATTTCTCTGGCTATTCCTGGCCAGGGCTTATTCCTTCTAATCTTAGGAGGACTGTTATATTCTGTAGGATCGGTCTTTTATGCTGTGAAACCTCAGTGGATCAGGTTGGGGAAGTTTGGGTTCCATGAAATATTTCATCTTTTTATCTTAGCAGGGAGTATTGTGCATTATTTTTTTATTTACCGGTATGTTATGGGTTAACACAATCATAGAGGGAGTAAAGACGCATGAGATTTCTTAGATTCAAGGATGCGGAAAACCAGGTCAGGTACGGCGTATTGACAGGTCAGATGATCCGCTATGTCAAAGGGGATATTTTTGGAGTTTATGAGGCAACGGACCAGATATGTTCGCTGGAAGATGTGCAGCTTCTGGCACCTGTTGAACCGTCCAAGGTATTATGTATCGGATTGAATTACCAGGATCATGCGATTGAATTTGGCAAGCCCATTCCTGCGGAACCTTTGCTGTTTCTTAAGCCTTCTACGAGTGTAATCGGGCCTGAAGAGAATATTGTCTATCCGCCTCAAACGCAAAACCTGCATTATGAAGCGGAGCTGGCAATCGTAATTGGCAAAAAAGCAAAAAATGTGGCGCAAAGCAAAGCCGTTGAATATATCTTTGGTTATACGGTCGGGAACGATGTGACTGCCAGGGATATTCAGCATAAAGACGGTCAATGGTCAAGAGCAAAAGGTTTTGATACATTTTGTCCGCTGGGACCGTGGATTGAGACCGATGTTGCCGATCCTGACAACTTGGCCGTCAAGCTTACCCTGAACGGAGAAGTACGCCAGAAATCCAACACAAAGAACCTGGTTTTCAGATGCTTTGAGCTTGTGGAATATCTGTCGGCAATCATGACTTTGCTGCCCGGTGACGTTATTTTGACCGGAACACCTGGCGGAATTGGAGCAATGAATCCTGGAGATAGGGTAGAAGCTGATATTGAGAAGATCGGTGTGTTAAGAAATTATGTAATATAAATAACTATACTAAGTTAATAATTGTAATTATTATAAATAACTGTTGCATAATCATATCGGATCGTTTAAAATCTTTTTAGGTCCTCAAAATATAAGATCAATTCATATGGAATACTTTCTGATGTTTTACATGCATTTTAGAGTTGACTAAGTACAAGGGCCAGTCTAATCAGAGAGGAGTTATGGGATGAAAGATTTAAAAGGTTCAAAGACAGAAAAGAACTTAATGGAGGCTTTTGCCGGAGAATCACAGGCGAGAAACAAATATACCTATTTCGCATCTGCCGCTAAAAAAGAGGGTTACGAGCAGATTGCCGCCATCTTCTTAGAAACAGCAGAAAATGAAAAAGAACATGCGAAGATTTGGTTTAAGAAGCTCCAGGGGATTGGCTGCACGACAGAAAATCTTGTTGCAGCTGCCGCAGGGGAAAGAGAAGAATGGACCAGTATGTACGCCAGAATGGCGCAAGAGGCCAGAGAAGAAGGATTTGGAGACATTGCCGCATTATTCGAAGGCGTTGGGAAAATAGAAAAAGAACATGAGGAAAGGTACAAGCAGCTGCTGTCGAATCTTCAGAACAAGGAGATATTTGCCAAAAAGCAAAATACGACCTGGAAATGCCGTAATTGCGGACATATTCATGTCGGGACTGAAGCACCTGAGACCTGCCCGGTCTGCGATCATCCGCAAGCGTACTTTGAAGTGATTGCACAGAACTATTAATTGTTGTAGCTGTAACTAAATTCAGTATTATGGAAGGCGTCACAATTGTGACGTTTTTCTTATTTCTGGGACAGTGTAGATTTACACGGATACTTCGCGAACACGTTTTCGCAGCATAACAGCCCAGTGAACTGTTATGGAAAAAATCCTCGCTAATATTCCAAGACCTCTGGGCTTTCAGCAAGTTAACCTATGATACCAGTCTGGGGCCACAGTCCCGCTGTGAGCGGAGTACGATACGAAGCGAGGCTTTTTGTATTGTGCCATCCGTGGTACGCGGCTATTGTGGCCCTCAGACTTACCCAAACATAATGGTATTGTAATCACACGGCTTTAAACGCTTCTTCTTTATTTTCCTTTTCCTTGAGTTTATGATAGAGCGCAGGATACAATTCCTCAATGCACTCGGGGCAAATGGTATGGGTGAATTCAGAGCCGGTTTGCTGGAATAGGTATTCCTCAATCGTGATCCAGCTTTCTTCCTCGGTATTAATTTTTTTGCAGCTTGAACACATCGGGATAAGCTGATTCATAGAATCGTAGGCTTCCTTCATACGGGTATAGGTCAAACTGTTGTTGATGGCCATACCGATGTAGGTTCCTACCATTTCGAGGTAAAGAATCATATCAAGATAAAACGGCGCTGACTTGCACAACAACTGAATCAGACCGATACAGTTATCCCTGGCCATGATACGAATCAAAGCCACAGATTTAAAGCCAGCCGCAATACAATGTTTATCCTTGGTTTTAAGGACCGAAGGCAGATCATTGGCCCAGAAGCTTCCCTGAGAAGTGAAAAAAGGAATGTTCCTGTCTGCTTTTCCCTGGATAACATCCATGCAGATACACTTTGTAGACCAGAATTCATCCTGAGAAAGCTTCAGGATTTTGAGTTCAGGGTTTACGGAACACAGGGGTGGTTCTTCAGAAATCTGCATCTCAGGCAGGCCTTCACAGGCATAAAAGGGATAATCTTTGCCATCATATATGCGAATACCGATAGCGTCACAATTAGTGATCTGCTTTAAATGCTTCATAACCGCAATGATTGAGTCTTTCAAATTGATATAATTATTCAGTTCGGAGAGTATTTTTTTTGTCATAATTTCTCTGTCAAGAATCTTTAATAATTCGCTTACCTGGGTTTTCGACATAAATGATACCTCCTTTTCGACTCCATATTGGTATCTTTATCTTATTACAAAAGGTGTAAATAATTTAGTATAATTTGTAAAATTGTAAAAAACAATAAAAGAAAGGAGATAGGCAGTCGAAGCAGTCGAAACTTATATCATACCTGTTCTGACAAAACTTTTGAAATTGATATCTGAAGCCTTTTGCTTAAGTCAAAAGTAGCGTTTCTTACTCGGTGCAGATCTCGATAAATTTGGCGTTGACGCCGGGAATTGAGTTCAAATCACCGGCAAAGGATTCCGACTCTTCGGGAGTGCCGGAAAGCTGAAGAATGATTAGCCCTGAGTCCGAACATACATTACCGGCCTCATGAAGACCCAGTCTCACGGTGATCATACAACCATATTTTGTCAAGACGCCCTGTACTTCGGCAGCATTTTTTGCCCTGTGGTTAACAGCTATAGCCATAAGCTTAAAACAAGACATTTGTTCAGCCTCCTTTGTCATAGAAAAATAGAGTTCTCCATTATATTTGAAGATATATTCTTGGAAGGCGTAATGATTTCCTTCTTTCACATGAACGATTTAACCGAATGACCAAAGTAATTTTGATTTATAATAATTATCAATAAGTATGCTGTTGAAAAAATAATAGAAATATTATAAACTAGGTGTTAAGAGAAAATAACAAATCAATAAAATGTGAATTCTTGGAAGTGGATATCAAGACAAAGATATGAGGTGATTTCTATAAAAGCAATTCAAATTAAGGAAAATGTCTACTGGGTAGGTGGAATTGACTGGAACATCAGAAATTTTCATGGGTATCTGACCCAAAGGGGGAGTACATATAATGCTTATCTGATCATTGATGAGAAGATTACGTTAATTGACACGGTAAAGCATTACCTATTTGACGAAATGCTGGAACGGATTTCGGATGTGATTGATCCGGCAGATATTGATTACGTTATTTCCAATCATGTTGAGCAGGACCATTCAGGAAGCTTGCCGGAAATTATGGAGATTGCCACTAAGGCAACCCTGGTCACATCCCCCAATGGGGAAAAGGGGCTCAAGGCACATTTCCGGGAAGATTGGAACTATCGGATTGTCAAATCAGGAGATGTCCTGAATATCGGCAAGAGGAATCTAACTTTTGTCCAGACCCCAATGGTACACTGGCCGGATAATATGGTGACCTACCTTGAGGAAGATAAAATTCTGTTCTCGAATGATGCTTTCGGCCAGCATATTGCTTCAACCGAGAGATTTGATGATGAGCTCCCGCTCGGGGTTATCCTGGAAGAAGCCAGGAAATATTACGCGAATATTGTCCTGCCGTACGGCGGTCAGGTTCAAAAAGCTTTAGGAACCTTAGGCGGACTGGATGTCGAGGTAATTGCGACCAGCCATGGGCTGATCTGGCGCTCCAACATCCCGGCAATTCTCAACGAATATCAAAAATGGTCCACGAATGCCACGGAAAAAAAGGTTGTGATTGTCTATGACACGATGTGGAACGCAACGGAGATTATTGCGGAGAGCATCAGCGATGCATTTGAGAAAAAGGGCTATAACGTCCGGTTCATGGATCTAAAAAATAACCATATTTCAGATATTATGACTGAAGTGATCACAGCAAAATATATCTGCGTCGGCTCACCGACTCTGAATAATAACCTGATGCCAAGTGTAGCCAGTTTCTTAACCTATCTGAAGGGTCTGGCTCCGAAGGACAGAATTGGACTGGCTTTCGGTTCTTATGGCTGGAGCGGCCAGAGTATCGGACAAGTCGAGCAGTATCTGAAGGACTGCGGTTTTGAAACCCTGGAAAATATCAGGATTCAATACATTCCGGAAGAGGATCAACTGGAAGAAATGAAAGAGAAGTTGGAGGGAAATATCCTATGACGAATTTAAGAGAGATCTACAAGTGCAACGTCTGTGGCAATGTTGTGGAGATTGTTCACACAGGGGCTCCAGCCTTGGTATGCTGTGGCCAGCCCATGGAAAAGCTTGAGGGACGTTCGGAAGATATGGGTTTGGAAAAACACCTTCCGATAGTTCAGCCAACAGAAAAGGGCATCAAAGTAACGGTTGGCAGTATTGAGCACCCCATGGAAGAAAAACATTTTATTCAGTTTATCGAAGTTCTGACCGCAGATAAAGTCTGCCGTGTAGAGCTTAAACCTGGTCAGAAGCCTGAGGCTTCTTTCCCAGTAGATATCGCAGCCGTTCTCGAGGTCAGGGAATACTGCAATCTGCATGGGCTCTGGAAAACAAAATAGACCTACGGTTTATTATTCTTAATAGTTGATGATGTGATCATAGGAGAGGGATGGTATAATAAAGACTGAGATTACCATCTCTTTTTTGTTTCAGTTGATCAAATTGAAAATAAATTGTACACTTATGAATTTTTCGGAATGATATTTTGTTTTTACGAGACTTTAACAATTTGAGAAAAAGCCTGTATTTGGGCCTTTATTTTTATAAGTTGAGTGTCGGATACTTCTGGCACGCATCTTGCAATAATTCTCTGGTGAGAATTTAAATTCATTTTCATTTATATATAGAGGAGGTAGACAATGTTAATTAACTACGCAGGGATCGCAGTAATTTTAGCGTGGGGAATTGTATTCCCAGTAATTCTGCTGGTGGTTCAGAGGCTGCTCTGTCCTAGCAATCCAACCAAGGCAAAATTGTTGACTTACGAGTGTGGCCTTGATACCCAGGGGGATACGTGGATTCGTTTTAAAATTAGTTACTTTATGTATGCTTTAATTTTTGTGGTTTTTGATGTTGAAACAATTTTCCTCTATCCTTGGGCCATGTTGTTCCAAAATTTGGGCTTGTTTGCCATTGTTGAGATGGTGATCTTTATTGCAATTCTCATCCTTGGATTTGCCTATGCCTGGAAGGAAGGTGCTCTGGAATGGATGTAGTCAAGAAAAACTATAAAGTTGAAGTGCCGGAATATGAGATGCCAAACAATATTATCATGTGCAAGATCGAAGATGCGTTAAACTGGTGCCGCTCCCGGTCCTTCTGGCCGCTGACGTTCGGTTTGGCCTGCTGTGCGTTTGAAATGATGGCGGCTGGAGATGCCCGCTATGACATCGCGCGTTTCGGGTCCGAAGTATTCAGACCTTCGCCGCGTCAGTGCGACCTTCTGATTATCGCGGGGACAGTCACGAAAAAAATGGAACCGATTGTTGCCCGACTGTATGAACAAATGGCCGAACCGAAATACGTGCTGGCAATGGGCAGTTGCGCAATCAGCGGCGGTCCGTTCAAAGACTCCTATAGTGTTGTGAAAGGAGCCGATACGTTCTTGCCGGTAGATGTCTACGTACCGGGCTGTCCGCCGAGACCCGAAGCACTGTTCTACGGACTTCTCGAGCTGCGGAAAAAAGTGACGAATCCCAGAAAGTTCGCTGAGAACAACAAGGAGAGGATCATGCAGAATGGATAAGAAGATGGATCGTCAAGCACTGGTTGCCTTCCTTAATGAGAAGATGGATGCTCAAGCAGAAGTCTTTGAGGACAATACGGAAGGTTCCATAAAAGTATCCCGCTTGAAGCTTGTGGAGACCATGCAGGAACTTAGGGAAAATCCACAGTACAAATTCGATGTTCTGATGAATCTAAGCTCTGTGGATTATCCGGAAAACTTCACGGTGATCTATCACCTGTTTTCGATTGAGCATAAGCACTATTTGACTGTTAAAGTGGAAATAACCAAAGAGAATCCCTGCTGGGTACCGTCGGTCAGTTCCGTCTGGAAAGCGGCTCAGGTACACGAAAGGGAAGTTTTCGATTTGATGGGGATTCTATTTAATGATCATCCTGATCTCAGAAGGATTCTGCTGCCGGAGGACTTTGCCGGACATCCTTTGCGCAAAGATTTTACGCAGCAGGCTGATTAAACACCAAAATGCGAAACAGAATTTGAGGTGTAAGAATGAATGACATAAGAACCCAGGAGATGAACTTAAACTTTGGTCCTCAGCACCCCAGTACGCACGGGGTGTATCGCGGAGTGTTCACAATGGAGGGCGAATATATCACCAAGTGCGTGAACCATATCGGTTATCTTCATCGCGGCATTGAAAAAATGGCGGAGTCCCGTACCTATACCCAGTTTATTCCGTACAACGGACGGTTGGACTATGTTTCAGGCATGTTGAATGAAGAGGCTTATGTCCGTACGGTGGAAAAATTGATGGGTATTTCCGATCAGGTTCCCGAACGGGCCGAATATATCCGGGTGATTATGGCTGAACTTCAGCGTATCGCCAGCCACTTGGTGTTTTATTCCTCGATGGCGCTGGACATGGCCGGTTTCACACCTTGGACCTACGGGTTCCGCGAGAGAGACACGATTTTGGATTTATTTGAAATGGCAGCCGGCAGCCGCATGATGCCGAATTATATGCGGTTTGGTGGCGTTGCAGCGGATCTAAACGAAGAATTTATGCCTGCCCTGCGCAAATTGCTCGATATCATGCCTAAATGCATGGAAGAGTACCACGGTATATTAACCGGCAATGAGATCTTCCAGGCCCGTACAAAGGGGGTTGCCTCGCTTTCCCGCGAAAAAGCTTTGAATTACGGGATATCCGGTCCTTCGGCCAGGGCTTCAGGCATTGATTATGATCTGCGTCGGGACGAGCCATATGGGATCTATGACCGTTTTAAATTCAATGTGCCGGTCCGTCAGACTGGGGACACGTTTGATCGTTATATCGTTCGTATGGACGAGATGGCTGAAAGCGTCAAAATTCTGGAACAGGCTTATAGAGAACTTCCGGAAGGTCCGGTTTTGGCCAAGGTCCCGAAAATAATTAAACCTCCTGCCGGAGAAGTCTATCACCGTATCGAGCATTCCAAAGGGCATCTTGGTTTCCATATTGTGAGTGACGGTACAGCCAAACCTTACCGTTTAAGGATTTGTTCTCCCTGTTTTGTAAATGTGGCAGTTTTTGAAGAAATGGCTGTCGGTTTGCATCTGCAGGATGCAGTCGTTGCCTTTGCTTCCTTAGACATTGTGTTGGGAGAAATTGATCGCTAACAGACAGAAACAAGAATTCAGAAGATGGAGGAAAATATGGTACTATTTCTTGTTTGGGTCGATATGTTCAGACAGTGGCTTGTTGGGATTGGAATACCGGCATTGCCTGCTGAAATATTGATTAAAACCATTCTGGTTTTAATTGTCATTATCTTTGTGCTAACGAACCTGATTGTTCTGGTCTGGCTGGAACGTAAGTTTGCTGCTTTTTACGCTGACCGCGTTGGCCCCAACCGCCTTGGACCTGCAGGTTTTCTGCAGTTCCCAGTTGATATTGTCAAAATGCTCGGGAAAGAGGATATCATTCCCGAAAACGTGGACAGACCGGTATTTAAGATTGCCAGTATCTGCGCATTCCTTACAGCAATTATGGGCTGGGCCGTTATTCCTCTCGGCAAAGGTATGATCCTGGAAGATTTGAATGTCGGACTATTGTACTTTATTGCGATCGGTTCTACAGGAACGATTGCCTTTGTCATGGCCGGTTTTGCTTCCAATAATAAATACGCGCTGCTCGGCGGCATGAGAACGGCTGCTCAGATGATCAGCTATGAAATTCCGCTGGCCTTTTCTTTGCTCGGCATCGTCATGATCACCGGAAGCTTAAGCCTTACCGAGATTGTCGATGCCCAGAAAAACGTCTGGTTTATCTTCCCACAGATTCTCGCCTTCTTCGCTTATTTTGTTTGTTCCATCGCGGAAACAAACCGTGGACCGTTCGACTTGGCGGAAGGGGAGCAGGAGTTGGTTGCGGGATATTTCGTTGAGTATTCGGGTATCCGCTATGCGTTGTTTATGGTCGCTGAATATACCCATCTGGTTGCGGTCTCGGCGATTGCAGCGGTTGTGTTCCTCGGCGGCTGGAATGCACCGTTTGGCTTGACCTTCATACCGGGATTCATCTGGATGATGTTTAAAATTTACTTGATGATTTTCCTGTTCATGTGGGTCAGATGGACATTTGTCAGGGTAAAGGTCGAGCATTTGATGCATATTGGCTGGAAATTCCTGATTCCGCTTACGTTATTCAATATTGTGATCACCGGCATTGGCGTTTACGTCTACCGGATGATTGCAGGTTAAGGTGGTGAAATCGTGTACGGACAAGGACTTTTAAAAGGCTTAAGAATATCAATCAGACACTTTTTTAAGAAGAAAGTCACGGAGATGTACCCGGAGCAAAAGCCTAACCTGCCGAAGCGCTCCCGGGGATGGTTTGAACTGACCCCGGATAAATGTACGGCATGCGGACTTTGCGTCAACGCTTGTCCCAACGGGATTATCTCCATTGAAAGCTATAAGGATGAGAACAACAAAAGAAAGCTGGTTCAGTATCGTATGCTGATGGAAAGCTGTATTTTCTGCGGGTTTTGTGTTGAGGCCTGTCCTCAAGATGCTTTGTACAATACGCAAGCTTTTGAACAGACGGTCTTCTTCCGGGAAGATCTTAACAGAATCCTCTATAAAGCCGAGCCTCAGTCGGTTCAGGCTGAAAGGAGTGAAGCGTGATGGGCTTTACAGTGATGTTTTACGTAATTGCCATCGTTACCCTCGGTTCGGCACTTATGATGGTCATCAGCAAAAATATCTTTCACAGTGCGCTTTTAATGCTGGTAGCATTCTTGGGTATTTCGGGGGTTTTTGTTCTGCTGCATGCTGATTTTCTGGCCGCCACCCAGGTTCTGATTTATGCCGGGGCGATTACGATCTTTGTTGTTTTCGCGATCATGTTTACCATGCGCGGGGATATGAAAACGACAAACTTGTTCTCCAGGAACCTGATTCCGGGAGCGCTGCTCTCGCTGATCATGATCGTCGTGAATGCAGTCATGGTGCTGACAACGAAGTGGCCGCTGAAGGCTACGACAGCTCCGGAGTCAACAGCGAAGGAAATTGCTAATCTGATGCTGACAAAATACGTCGTTGCGTTTGAAGTGACCGCAGTACTGTTGCTGGTGGCCATGCTCGGCGCGATTGTTATCGTGAAAGAGGTGAAAAAGTCCTCATGAGTAGTATCATCGACTTTTTATTCAATATTGGATTGCCGCATTTTCTGATTCTTAGCGGAACTCTTTTCTTCATCGGGCTTTTCAGTGTTCTGGCCAAAAGAAACCTGATTGCGATCCTCATGGGAATGGAAATCATGCTGAGTTCAGTCAACATCAACCTTGTTGCATTTAACAGATATACCACCGCTCCGGCTCTGCACGGCCACGTCTTCGCGCTTTTTGTGATCGCCTTGGCAGCAGCGGAAGTATCGGTAGGCTTGGCCTTGATTATCTCTGTCTACCGCCAGCACAAGTCAGTTGAAGCGGATGATATCGATTCAATGAAATGGTAGTCTTAATTCAAGATAAAGGCAGGTGTAATTTACTATAATGATTGATTTTGCTTTGAATAACGCCTGGTTGATTCCGTTGTTGCCAGCGTTGGCCTTTGCTCTGATCGTCTTTGTGACGAAACCCTCGCAAAAGCTAAGCGCTTTCATTTCCATTCTGGGCATCCTTGTATCGTTTGTACTGTCGGTTGCTATTGGAATAGGCGTACTTCAACGCGGCGAATTCTTAATAGAACATCCTTTAAAAGTCGTTGTTCCTTGGTTCAGTATGCATGGGCTCACGATCGACGTAGGAACGCAGATCGATCCTACATCGGCCATGATGCTTTTCGTAGTGACGTTGGTCGCGTCTTTGGTCCAGATTTATTCTCTCGGCTATATGCACGGAGATCCTGGATTTTCCCGTTTTTATTCCTACCTTTCGCTCTTTGCCGCCTCGATGCTGGGGTTGGTCATTGCGCCGAACCTTCTGCAAATGTTTGTGTTCTGGGAACTGGTCGGCCTGTGTTCCTATCTGCTGATTGGTTTCTGGTACGAGAAGAATTCCGCGCGTGAAGCAGCAAAAAAGGCGTTCATTACCTGCCGGGCAGGGGACTTCGGCCTGCTTCTGGGGATTATTCTTCTGCAAGTCAACTTCGGGACCCTTGACCTGCAGGAACTCGCTGAAATGATCCCGAATTTTGCGCAGTACACCACCCTCTCGGCTGGTGCGCTGACGGCAATCGCGATCGTGCTGTTCCTCGGACCTATGGCCAAATCCGGTCAGTTCCCGTTCCATGTTTGGCTTCCCGACGCCATGGAAGGCCCTACTCCGGTCAGTGCACTGATCCATGCGGCTACCATGGTTGTGGCAGGGGTCTATCTGGTTGGCAGAACGCTTACGCTGTTCATTACGCTTCCTACGGCAATGGTTTTTGTGGCGATTATCGGCGGTTTCACCGCAATCTTTGCGGCCTCTATTGCCTTAACGCAGACCGAGATGAAAAAGATCCTGGCTTACTCAACGGTTTCCCAGCTCGGCTACATGATGCTGGCCCTTGGAGCAGGAAGCCTTACCGCCAGTATGTTTCATTTGTTCACCCACGCTTTCTTCAAAGCGTTGCTCTTCCTTTGCGCAGGCGCTGTGCTTCATGCGATGCACAATGAAGCCAGCATTGCGAAATACGGCGGTTTGAAAAAATACATGCCGGTTACTTATTGGACCATGCTGGTTGGCTGCCTGGCCATTTCCGGTATCTTTCCGTTTGCCGGCTTCTTCAGTAAGGACCTGATCCTGGAAGTCACCTATGCTGCTTCATCATTATCGGGACATGCTGCCGGTCCGTTTCAGGGCGTCTACACGGTCCTGTTTATTCTGGCAGCGTTGACAGCCCTAATGACGGCATTTTATATGTTCAGGATGTTCTTCATCTGCTTCCACGGTGAACTCAGAAGCCACGATGCGCATCCGCATGAAGCACCGAAGACCATGACGATCCCGCTCATCATTCTTGCTGTGTTTTCGCTGGCCGGCGGCTGGGTAGGCTGGCCGGGACTTGGGGAAGGACATGCTTTTGGTTACTTTGTCCGGTTGGGCCATTTCCACGAGGTGGAAGCAAACTGGTTCCTGATCATCCTGTCAACAGCGTTAGCGTTGATCGGAATTGGAACGGCTGCGCTGTTCTATCTGAAGAAGACATTCTCAGCTGAAGCCGTTGCCCAAAAGATCCCGTTCCTGTATAAGCTTTCGCTTAATAAATACTATATTGATGAGTTTTACCTCTGGGTCATTAATCACATCATTGATGGGTTCGGACGGATTTTGTGGTGGGTTGATGTGGTTATCGTCGACGGTATTGTCAATGGTCTTGCGAAGCTTACCCGGGATTCAGGTGATGCTGCCCGTAGAGTCAATACCGGCAACCTTCAGCACTATGCAATGGTCTTCTTTGTTGGTGTGATCGTCCTGATCATGATTTTAACAACTGCAGACTTAGGTCAACTGAATATCGGGCTGCTGGGAGGTGTCAAGTAATGAATTTTCCTGTCTTAACCACCATTTTACTGGCACCGATCATCGGTGCGCTGATCAGTGTCTTTATACCGAAAGAAAGATCCGGCGCGATCAAAGCCGTTGCCGGCATCGCGACGTTCATTTCCCTTGCCCTGTCCATTTTTGTGTATTATATTTATTACACGCAGAACTTGGCTGTCGGTGGGTTCGCCTTTACGGAAGATATTCCGTTTGTGACGGACTTGGGTGTTGTTTATTCGCTTGGGGTTGACGGCCTGAGCCTGCCTCTCCTGCTGCTGACCAACGTCATTGGCTTTTCAGCAGTGTTTTCCCGTTCCTGGAGTATCGAGAAAAGAGCCAAAGAGTTCTATATCCTGCTGCTGATCCTGATTGCCGGTGTCATGGGAACTTTTATTGCCAGGGACCTGTTTATCTTCTTCTTGTTCTATGAAGTGGTGGTCATTCCGATTTACATCATGGTGATCATCTGGGGAAGCGGCAGCAAAACAAAAGATGTCAACAAAGAATACGCCGGTATGAAACTGACGATCTATCTACTGATCGGAAGCGCCTTCCTTCTGGCCGGATTGATTTGGATGTATGTATTGGCCGGCAATATGCTTGGAACGCCGACCTTTGATATTGAAAAGCTCGCCACGCTGAACTTCTCCAGAAACCTTCAGATTGCGATCTTTGGCTTGATGGCGCTTGGCTTCACGTCCCTGATCTCCATGTTTCCGTTTCACTCTTGGTCACCGGACGGATATGCCGGTGCGCCGACTGCGGTTTCCATGATTCACGCCGGTGTTCTGAAAAAGATTGGCGGCTATGGTCTTATCCGGATCGGTATCTTTATCTTCCCGCTCGGTGCTAAATTCTGGGCGCCGCTGATTGCAATCCTGGCTGTCTGCAACGTGCTGTACGCGGCGTTCATCAGCCTGGCCCAAAAAGACATGAAATATGTCGTCGGATATTCCAGCGTGAGCCATATGGGTTTCGTACTGATCGGTATCGCATCGCTTAATGTGATTGGTCTGAACGGTGCGGTTGCCAATATGTTCGCGCATGGCATCATGGCGGCCCTGTTCTTCTCGGTCGTCGGCTATATCTATGCTGAAACGAAAACTAGGCATATCCCTGATCTCGGAGGGGTCGCACATCAGATGCCGCGTCTAGCCGGTGTGTTCCTAGTAGCGACGATGGCTTCGGCCGGACTGCCGGGCTTAATTACGTTTGTTCCTGAGTTTACCGTATTTATGGGTGCTTTTAGCGAACCGGCCATCAGGATTCCTGCGATTCTGGCCCTGACGGGAATTATTATTGGAGCCGTCTATGTCCTCAGAATGGCAGCCAATGTACTGTTTGGACCACGCAAGACAGAATGGGACGGAAAAATAGATATCAAAGGCTCCTATATGATTCCGGTCATCGTTCTGGTCGCGTTCACTGTCATCTTCGGTTTATTCCCATCCTTGCTGATGGATATGGTCAATTCAGGGATAACGCCTATTGCTGAAAGACTGGTCGAGGCTAGCTCCCAGATAGGAGGTAACCTGTAATGAATATAAACTTTTCTTTATTTACCATTGAAATTGCAACGGCACTCCTTGGACTGGTAGTTCTGGCCATTGGCCTGTTCCTGTCCAAAGAAAAACGGCATAGACTTGGTTACGTCATTGCCGTGGGACTTGCGGTGATCCTCGTATACAGTTTCGGAAGCTATGGACAGAATACCAGTGTGATGGACGGCATGTTCATCGTCGATGATTTTGCCGTGTTCTTTAAACAGCTGTTCCTGATAGCTGCCGTTCTGGTCATCCTGACCTCCACGGTGTATGTCAGGAAAATGGGCGGCAACTATGAGTTCTATATCATCACCCTCGTTGCTGCGCTGGGCATGATGGTGCTGGTTTCCGCCGGAGACCTGCTGACACTTTATGTCGCGCTGGAAACCATGACAATTTCATTCTACATCCTGGCAGGCTACAAGACCGATCTGAAGTCCTCTGAAGCCGGGGTCAAATACCTGATTCTCGGTGCCGTTTCCTCCGGAATCCTGCTGTACGGTTTAAGCCTGGTCTATGGCATGACTGGTACGTTTGTGATCCGTGATATTGCTGAAAGCATTAAGCAGATGGATGGATTGTCACCGGCGATTCTCGTCGGAATCATCTTCCTGCTGTCAGGACTTGGCTTTAAAGTTTCGCTGGTGCCTTTCCATATGTGGTCACCGGATGTCTACGAAGGTGCGCCGACACCTGTCACCACCTTCCTCGCCACCGGTTCCAAAGCGGCTTCTTTTGCAGCGTTGGCCCGTATCCTGATTGAAGCACTGCCAAGCTACAGCGGACAATGGACGTATATCCTGGCGATTATGGCTGCGATGACGATGGTCATCGGAAACATTGCTGCCATCCCGCAGACCAATATCAAGAGAATGCTTGCGTACTCAAGTATCGCGCAGGCCGGCTATATTATCACGGGAATTATCGCCATAAGTTCCGCTGGGATCAAAGCAGTTGCGTTCTATTCGATGGTGTATGTGTTTGCGACGATCGGTGCTTTTGCGGTTGTCATCACATTCTCCCAGAATACGGGGAGTGAAGAGATTAAAGATTATGCAGGGCTTGCCCAGCGTTCACCGTTTATGGCCGCCGTGCTGACGGTATGTCTCCTGTCGATGGCAGGGATACCGCCTCTCGCCGGTTTTGTCGGCAAACTTTATTTGTTTTCTTCGATCGTTAACCAGGGCTATTTATGGCTCGTCATTCTCGGTCTGGTCATGAGCATGGTTTCCGTCTATTACTATTTGCTCGTGGTTAAAGCCATGTATATGAACGATCCTGTCTCCAGCACACCAATCAAGGTTCCGGTCGGAACCAATGTTACCCTACTGCTGATTCTGGTCCTCACGCTGGTTCTCGGTGTCTATGCCGAGCCACTGTCAGTGCTGGCAAATATGGCTGGAAATGCGATGTTTCCTTTCTGATGTAAATGAAGGCATCAAAGGAGTATTATCGATGATATTCATCTTGGATAATTATGATTCATTCACATACAATCTGTACCAGTATTTTGGAGAGCTCGGGGAGGAAGTACTCGCTCGGCGTCCTGAGGAGTGTACGATCGCCTGGATCCAGCAGCTGGAACCGGAGCTTATTGTGATTTCTCCGGGTCCCTGCTCACCGAATGAATCGGTCTTTGCGCTGGAAGTCATTCGGCATTTCCAGGGGAAAATTCCGCTGCTGGGCATTTGCCTTGGCCATCAGGCGATCGGGCAGGTTTTTGAGGCTGAGGTTGTCCGGGCCAAGACGCCGGTTCATGGCAAAATATCGAGCATCATGCATGATCAATCCGGCGTATTCCGGGATATTGCCAGCCCCTTTACGGTAACCCGCTACCATTCTCTGGCCCTGCGCAGAAACAGTATACCTGCTGACTTTATTATTTCCGCGGAAACAGAAGACGGTCAGGTGATGGGGATCCGTCACCGCTATTTGCCGATTGAAGGAGTACAGTTCCATCCGGAGGCTATTCTTACAGAAAACGGTCATCAAATGCTGCGGAACGCAGTACAGGATGCCCGCAGGTGGCTTAGTGAACACGGCAAATCAAAGATGATTCAAGCGTTAAAAGCATCTGTAATACCACAAACAATTCAGAAACCAGGAATACCAGGATCAGTAAAGACATTGGAAACACCAGAATTAGAAATATCAGAAACCCAGGAAACGCCTGATGAAGATGAAATCAAGCAGAATATCTGGCAAGTTAGGCCTTTTATCACAGATCTGAAGCCGTTCGAGATGCTTCAGGTGTTTAAAAATGCCAGAGATCCTTTCTTCTTGGACAGTGGGGACGGTTATACCGAACTTGGGAAGTATTCTTATTTTGGGGCGGATCCTTTCTTAAAGATCAGCGCTCATAGATATCAGTATAGCATCGCAAAGAGCTGCAAAGACGAGGAACTGATCGCTTACTCCGCACCGCAGTACAGCCTAACAATTTTGAACGACTATGTCTTGAAATATCAGGCTCCTTCCGCGGCACCTTTTCCGTTTGCCGGAGGGGCTGTCGGATACTTCAGCTACGATCTGAAAAATGAGATTGAAGAATTGCCTGTACGGGTCAAAGATGACCTTGGGATGCCGCTCTGGCGGCTGGCCTGGTATGACGGGATTGTTGTCTACGAACACGCAACGGGAACTTACAGTCTGACGGCCTGCGGCATGACGGATCAGGGCTGCTGCGACCCCTCTCTCGCGCAGGAAAGGCTTGATAAACTGGAGAAGCTCCTCCGGCACTATGTAGAGGAACAATATTTGGCTAATGGTTCAGCAGAGCACCCCTGCACAGGAAATGAATTAGCTGTTTTCGGTATTTCCTTTGCCGAAGTTCATAAAGCTGTCTCCCAGGAACAATATTACAGGGATCTGCAGCGGGTCATTGATTACATTTATGCCGGTGATATCTATCAGGCGAATCTGGCTCAGATGTTCAGTGTCAGGTATGAAGGAGACCCCTGGGATTTGTATAAGCAGCTTCATCACAAGAATTCTGCTCCATTTGCTGCGTTCTTGCCGTATCCCGATTTTCAGATCCTGTCATCCTCTCCGGAACGGTTTATTAAGATTACACCGGACGGAAATATTGAAACGCGCCCAATCAAGGGAACCCGGCCAAGGGGAAAAACGCCGGAGGAAGACCAAAGACTTGCAGACAAGCTGGTTAACAGTGAAAAAGACAGGGCTGAACTTACGATGATCATCGATCTCGAACGCAATGACCTTGGAAGGATCTGTGAGTTTGGATCAGTGCTTACCACAGAACTGCTGACCCTGGAAAAATATTCGACTGTTTGGCACCTCGTTGCCACAGTCGTTGGGAAACTCAAGAAATCCTTAAAACCGGAAGAACTGATCAAAGCCATTTTCCCGGGCGGCTCGATCACCGGTGCGCCCAAAATCAGAGCGATGGAAATCATTGATGAGCTTGAACCGTATAATAGGGGTATTTACACCGGGAGCATCGGCTATATCGGCTTCGATGGGGCCTGGGATTTAAATATTGTGATCCGGACCATTCTGCTGAAAGAGAAAACGGCGTATCTTCATGCCGGGGGAGGGATTGTTGCCGATTCGATCCCCCAAAAAGAATATGAAGAAACAATCCATAAAGCGGGAAGGCTTCTGGAAGTTTTGGGGGTTAAGCTTGATGGGAAATCAAAACAGTAAATGCGGAAGCTTCGATAAAATCGAGCGTATCGGGGTTTTTGAAACGATAAAGGTTACTGCCGACGGGATCGTCGTACCTGGATTGCATTGGGAGAGGATGAGCAAGGGCGGTAAGCTTCTTGGAATCACCATTCCCGCTTATGATGAATGGCTGAATGAGATCGAGACTTACCTAAGAGAAACAGAAATCGAGCAGCTGCCAGTTGCTTTGAGAGCAGAAATCAGGAAAGATCCGAGTCTGATTTCCGATCAAAGCCAAAATCATAATCATAATAACCAGTGGCTTTTCAGCACTAGAGCAGTCTCCTATACTCGTGAACAATATGAAGAGGGTGTCCGGGTCCTGTTTATGCCGGAGCACCGGTCTGACCCTATACCGCTCAACTACATTAAATCCGCAGATTTTCTGGATACTGCCGCTGCCCTGCGCGCGGTGCAGGGCAGCGGTGCGTTTGAAGGGATCTGGTTGAACAGCAGGGGCCAGATAATGGAGGGGACTAGAAGCAATATTTTCTTTGTAAAGGATGGGCATCTTTATACGCCTTCCCTGGAAAGCGGCTGCCTGGCCGGTATCAGAAGAAGGATCGTGATAGAAAAAGCCCTTGAGCTGACCATACCGTTCAGTGAAGGCGTTTATTATCCTGAAGACTTATTGAATGCTGATGAAGTTTTCCTTACCAATTCCCTGATGGACGTCATGCCGGTAAGAGAACTGGAAGAAAAAGTATTTCGGCTTGATGGAACACTTGGGCGTCGGCTGTCCTTGCCTATTTGAACTGAAAAGACTCGTAGTGAAAATATCCGATACGCAGTCCGCAGGTCTTTAATTCTCTTTCCAGTTTGATCCTCAACGGTTCCGGACCGCAGAAATAGACATCAACAGTTTCGGTCTTGGGTACCGCTTCGCAAATATCTTCGGCACCCAGAAACCCTTTCGTCTGGAGATCGTGCAAATGCACGCGAATACCACTCCCGGCTGCAAGGGTTTTTATTTCATCCAAATAGGGTCCTTCGGCTTCATTGTTATAACAGTAAAACAGGTCAATGGAATATTGCGGAGGGATCGCAGACTGGTAGAAACTGCGAAATGGCGTAATGCCGATTCCGCCGGCCAGCCAGACCTGACGGTTTGATCCAGCCTTATAATCGAAGCGGCCGTGGGGGGAGGTTACGGCAAAAGTATCTCCCTCCTGAACGCTTTCCAGTAAAGCAGAGGTGTGATCTCCCAAAGCCTTGATCGCAAACTGTATCTCATTCTTTCGGAAAGACTGGCTTATCGTGAACGGATGAGAAGGAAATTTTTTACCTTCCTCGGTAAACTTGATAAAAGTAAATTGTCCTTCCTTATAGCGGATTCCTTTTTTAAAGGCTTTGCCGGTAATTTCAAGAGTATTTTTGGCGACCGTGCGGATGTTCGTTACGACATAGCGGGATTGAAATGCTGTTCTTTCATAAAATCCTATACTGTAGATTGCCGAAGTCAGACCGACCAGATTAACCAGATTCAGCCACAGCCCCAGGGCGCTTAAGCCTGTAACGGCATAGTCCGAGCTGCCGTAATAATGAATGATTCCGATCATATAAGGAATAAAAAAGAGCTTGTGAATATTCTTCCATTTTTCATAATTCATTTTCCAGGCGAACAGCGCAAGCAAGATTAAGACGATAAAAAGCAGCATGCTCAGGTTGGCGATCCCGGAAAAAAGCTCCGCCCCATTTTCCACTCCTGGTGGCGGACCATTCAAACCATGTGGACCCGGTCCCAAATTCACCCTGTTCTCCCCATAATGATTACCCTTACCTGCGTCGAGCGTAAATCGATGCACGAAGATCAAAAGAACACTCGTGATACTTAAAACTTTATGGTAAAGGTAACTTTTGTCCAGGCCATGGAACAGGGAGTCCAGCAGCGGATGACGTGTTGAAATAAAATTGACCCAGGCAAAGCAAACTAGCATGAGCGAAGCAGCCATCTCGGAGTATTGTCTGACCGGGGCAACATTCCTTAATGGTTCGCTGACTGACCAGAAGATAAAGGTCAGGATCAAAGTAAGCAGAATGAACAGGGGGCCTTGACGTTTACGCATGTTTTCATCCTCCGAGTGTAATAGAATAGTAAAGGAATAAAGCAATCATACTATAGTGCTGCTATAGTATGATGAGGTAATATATTCCACACAGACCTGCTTTTTTCCTTTAAGCGCTATTGGATACAGTGTATCACATCTGCAATTCTCCGTCAGAATGAAGTGTTTATCAAAAAATAGTTCCGGAATCATAATTTTTAATTATCTAACTCTAGCGAAAACTAGGATTATTCAGTATAATGATATTCATGTGAATTGAATAATTGTTTTTTGTTTTGAAACAGTGGGGATGTAGCTCAGCTGGGAGAGCGCTTGCTTCGCATGTAAGAGGTCGTGGGTTCGAATCCCATCATCTCCACCACCCAAATGTCAAGCCCGAGACAAAAAGAAATTTGTCTCGGGCTTGACTATTTTCATGCTCATTTGCCCTTGTACTCAAATAACGACAAAATCAGTTGCTCCAATCGCCTGACCCAGCAGAAATAAGATTGCCGAAGCTGGAAACCATCCATTGAATCTCGATCCTGTTATCGGGATGTACCAACACCTTGTCAATCAGAAGATCGACCAGCTCCTGCCCCAGCTCATCTGATTCCAATGCCTCCCGTGCCGCCTTTATGGAAGCTGCGCTGGGGGCTGTTTTTTCTTCCTGTTCGCAGATCACCTCATATACATCTCGTTGCCGAGCAAGGTCTGCATCCAAAGCCGCCTTGCGTTCTTTGTATTCCTCCGGACGGATGTCCCCAAGCACCAGGCTTTCATAAAGCCTCTGTTTTTCGTCTTGTAGTTCCTGCAAGCCGCGTTCACACTCTAGTTGCCGCTTGGAGCGATGGCTATGGGTGTCATCGTGTGCGGCGTTCAAAACAATCCTCGCCTGACGAATCACGCTCTCCCGCACCACGCCCTGAAGTTCTTGGTTCAGAATGCGGAGCCTGTGGCAAGCGATGTCGGGTGCTGAGCGGGTGAACCAGCAGTGGAAAGCCGCATTTTTTGTATTGCTGAGTCGCATGGTATGTCCACAAGTGCCGCAGACCACTTTCCCTTTGAGCGGTGAGGAAGCCGAAGGGTATCGCTCCGATGTACCAACCTTCCGGTTGCGCAGCGGCTCGCCCTTGGTGCGAAACTGTTCTTGCACCGCATCAAATAGTTCCTGTGAGATGATCGCGGGATGATGATCCGGTATCCTGATCCAGTCTTCCTTGGCATTTTTCGCGCGGTTAGGATTGCCCACCTCCACGGTTCTGGTCTTACCCGCTGTGTAGAAACCAATATACTGCTCATTCTGCAAAATACTTCGAATGACGGATTTCTGCCAAACACAGCGGTATTCTTCTGCCTCGGCGGTTTGCCGTCGAGGCTTTTTCCAGGCGGCAGGTGTGGGATGGTTTTCCTCATAAAGCCGCCCCTCGATAGCGGAAAGGCTCTTACCTTCGGCATACATCTCAAAGATCATGCGTACCGATTCTGCGGCTTCCTCATCGATAATCATCTTGCGGCTTTCATCCAGCCTGTACCCAAAGGCGCAGTTTTTGGTCACGGCCTCACCTCGTCGAGCCTTTTCCCGCTTCGCACTACTTATCTTCCTTGACAGGTCATGGCTGTAGTATTCGCTCATCAGGAACTTGAATGCCACCTCCATGCCACCAGTATCACCATCATGTTGGGCGGAATCGTAGTGATCGGACACCGAAATAAAACGCACTCGATACAGCGGAAACACCCGTTCGATGAAGTAGCCGGTTTCGATGGCATTGCGTCCGAAGCGACTGAAATCCTTTACCAAAATACAGCCTACACTACCATCCTTCACCAGCTCAAGTAGTTCCTGCACAGCAGGGCGCTCGAAGTTCAGACCGGAAAAGCCGTTATCCACAAACTCCCGCACCGGCCCAGTCAAGTCAGAATCGGCGATGTGCTTATCCAGCAGGAGCCGCTGATGCCCAAGACTCATGCTGTCGGTCTGCGCATCGTCCAGCGAAAGCCGGATGTATTTTGCGATGATCGGTTCAGCCAACGCGCTTCACCTCCCGGAATTCGTCTTTGAAACGTAGGAGGATTTCAAAACTCTTGTCCCTCTGCACCTGTATTCTTTCCACCAAACAGTTGATGGCGTCTGCATTTAATTCCTTGCTGGAAAGTGCATCCGAGGCCGCATCCGCGAAACCCCGATAAGATTCCTGTTCGGTAGCTCGTTCCCTCCGCTGAGTGCGGATCTGATCCGCTCGCTTGGACAGAGCCGTAATCTTACCCTCATAATCGGTTTTCATGGCGGTGAACTCTTCGGCATTAATCAGCCCGGCCACCATATTTTCATACAGGCTTTTGAGGAAGTGCCCACTGGAAGCAAGCTTCCGGTTGATCTCCATTAGTTCGGTCTCGGCGGCGGCATTTTTCACTGGCGTCACGCGCTCTATGCGGATATGCCTACCCAGGATTGCTTCGACATGCTTTCGGAGCAGGGCAAATACCTCAACTTTGATTTCCTCCTCCTTCACCGACACCTGGTAGCATGCGCCCTTGTGGTATTTCCACTGGGATTCACAGCGGTACCAGTAAGTGCCATCCTTGTTTTGACGGTGGCGGTGCATGGGATGGCCGCAGTGGGCGCAAAACACTTTGCCTTTGAATATATGGGGTGAATATGAACTCGCGGCACTGCGCACGGCTTCGTCCTTTTCCGATGTCTGGCGAAGAACATCCTGCAAACGCTCAAACAACTCGCGGGAAACAACAGGTTCATGGGTGTTGGGCACGCAAATCCATTCATCACGCGGAACAGAAACCCCCTTCCCATTTACTGTTTGGCTTTTCCCCTGCGCCATATCGCCCACATAGACTCGGTCTCTGAGAATATCCGTGACCGTGCGCTTCTGCCAAAAGGGCTTGCCCAGCAGTCTTTTGTTTGTAATCAGGCCTTTTTCCCATTTGTAATGGCTAGGCGGGAGCACACTCTGCTCGTTGAGTTCCCGTATAATTTCTCCAACGCCCATACCACCGGCAGCCCAGTCAAATATCTGCCGCACGATTGCGGCGGCCTCCTCGTCAATGACCAGGCGATGACAATCCACGGGCGACTTGGCAAAACCGTAGGGAGCCATCCGCCCAACAAACCGCCCGTCCTGAATATTTTGCCGTTGCACCGAGCGGCATTTGCGGCTGATGTCCAGGGCATAGGATTCCGCGATGATATTCTTGAGCGGCAGCAACACGCCTCCATCTCCTTCGAGGGAATCAATGGAATCGGTGACAGCGATGAAGCGCACGCCCAGGGCAGGCAGGTGCTTTTCAATGTAATAGCCGCAGTCGATGGCGTTGCGGCCAAAGCGGGAGAGATCTTTTACAATGATGCAGTTAATCCTGCCGCTTTCTACATCCTCCAGCATACGCATAAAGGCGGGGCGCTCAAAATTCGTGCCGGTGGCCTGGTTATCGATGTAGATATCGGCAAGGCGAATATCCGGTGATGCTGCGATGAAGTTCTCAATGATATCCTGCTGGTTATATAGGGAATCACCCGGCTTCCGTTTGGCGTCGCTGGAGAGACGAATGTAAGCGGCGGCGTTGTAAACAACATCTTGTTCCTGCACTGCGGGAGTCTCTACGGAACCCTTTCTGCTTTTCCGTGCCATTACGCCACCTCCCGTTGCAGGAGCGCAAGCGCCTGTTCGTATTCCGCCTGATAGTTGAAGGTGATATCCAGCTCCGTCTTACTGAGCACGCGGATGCTGCGCACCAGATTGACCATCGTGCGACGATCCAATTCCTCCAGCCCTTCGAACTTGCGGAAATGCTCCATCCAGCGCAGGCGCTCGGCTTTGCCATCCAAGGCGTTATTTCGTTCAGTTTCCAAGCCCGCAATGGCATCCCGTAGGCGGGTTTCATCGGCGGCATATTTGGCTTTCAGCGTTTTATAGTCGTCTTTGCTCAGCAGGCCGCTGACCATATTTTCGTACAGAGAGGACTTGAAATTGCTGATTTTTGTAAGCTGTCGCTCGTTGTCCTCAATCTGATGCCCAAGCTGACGTGCCAGCGCCTGTGCCGCCTTGCGCCCGTCGCTGACTGTCAGCACCGATTCCAGCGATACGATCCCGGCGATATGCCCCTTGATGCTCTCCAGCACGCACTGAATCAGGTCTTGCTCCCGGAGCATGCCTGCGCCGCTACAGCCTTGCTTTTTGCCGGTCGGGCAGTAATAATAATTGTATACTTGCCCTTTGTAGCGGTTGGTTTTGCGGGTCATCCTGCCTCCGCAGCATCCGCAGATGAGGACGCCGGAAAACAGGTAAACCTTGTCGCCGCCCGGTGCGGTGCGGGTATCCAGTTGCATAATCCGCTGAGCTAGGTCAAAATCTTGAGGACTGACAATGGCCTCGTGGGCGTTCTCGGTTCGCTTCCATTCCGGTTCTGGTTTATCGATCACATCTTTGATCTTGTAATTGAGAGTACCGCGCCGACCCTGAATTAGGGTGCCCATATAGGTCTCATCGTTCAGAATACGGAAGATAGCGGTGGCAGACCATTTCGCGTCCGGTTTATCGGCAAAACCGCCCTTGGGATGGGGCAAGCCCCGGTCGCGCTTGTACTCCATGGGCGACAGCACACCCAGGCTGTTCAGCGTCTCGGCAATCTTGAGCGCGCTCATGCCGTCGATCTTCATGCGGAAGATGTCCCGCACGATGGAAGCGGGGTATTCGTCGATGGCAAGCTGATTTTTGTGTTCCTCACAGCGGCGATAGCCATAAATGGGGCATGCGCCCACATAGTCGCCGTTATCCCGCTTGACGTTCAGCGCCGACCGGGTCTTGACCGAGATATCACGGCTATATGCGTCGTTGATGATGGATTTTACACCCACCACTAAATCGTCCGCGTCATCCCGCAGCGAGTCAATGTTGTCGTTGAGTGCGATAAAACGGACATTATAGGCTGGGAATATGCGGCGTAGATAGCGCCCGGTTTCGATGTATTCCCGCCCGAGTCTGGAAAGGTCTTTCACGATGACACAGTTGATTTCCCCGGCCTCGATCTCGGCCATCATCTCCTTGAACGCTTTACGGTCGAAAATAATGCCAGAAACGCCATCGTCCACCTTTTCAGACACCGCTTCGATATCAGGCTGGGTGGCGATGAAGCTGTCTAAGAGCTTTCGCTGATTCTCCACGCTGTTGGATTCGCCGTCTTTATCATCGGCGTAGGAAAGGCGGATATATTTTGCTGCTCTGTATTTTGTTTCAGACATAACAAATCACTCCTTTTTTCACGGGTTTCGCCGCGAATCAGAAGTGATCAGGAATGGGTCTGCCCCGGTGGATCATTCCCACTGGAGCCTCCAATATGCTCTTTTCCCAGTCCCATGTTAACTCTCTTCGGCGGCGATTACAAGTCATTCTTTCGGGTTTCAGGTGGTTTAGGCGATAATTCTTTGCAGGCATTCTTCCAGCGTGGGACCGTCCTCGGCGAATCGGGCGGTGACCACAAACTTCCCACATCGAAAATGATATGGGTCTTTGATCTGCCGTACAAACTCATTAATGCGTTCCTGCTTGGGCAAATCCTTATCTACGCACACATCGCGGATATCAACCAAATCCTGTGGATTCAGGCTGTTATTCATAAGAAAATTCCTCCCCAATTATTTGAAGTAGGTGAGCGGCTTGCGATCCGCCATAAACTGCCGAACGGCCTCAACACTGGAAGTGACACGGCAGGGCGGTAGAGCGACCAGCATGCGGTCGTGATAGGCGGCACCTTCCCGTGCGCGGGAGTCCAGAATGGCGCAAACACCGGTGTCGGTCTCGGTGCGGATCAGCCGACCAAAGCCCTGTTTCAGCTTGATGAGCATTTCCGGTACAAGCACCCGTGCTTTATACACATCCATATTACTGTAGAGTGTTTGCTCGTAATCGGATATGGGGTCGGGTGCGGCAAAGGGCAACTTGACGATAGTGATACGCTTGCCGCGATTACCGGAAGCATTGCCGAAGCCGCATGTGGGGTGCCTGATTGGATAAAGGATAAGTCTTTAAGCTATCTCGATGCACCGCTTCGGGAGGTCTATGAGAGATGGTTAGGATAGCGGTATCAGCCACACAGGGCGTGCAAAGTTTTGATACTGCTCTGAATTCCTAAAGTCAATTACGGCTGATACCGCACCGCCTTTAATCGTTATCACAATCTGAACTGCGCCGGGGTGACCGGCTTTATCGGTATAAGCATACTCCTCTAAAATCTCTTGCTCTACAGCGGTTTGGCTCATGTCAAACCGCTTTCTCTTTTCCACAAAGGTGCTGTGGGTAATCGGCTTGGGCTTTCCTTTCCCATAGGTTTTTTTCGCCATGAACTGCTCACTTAGCAATGCAGCCATGCCGCCCTTAAATTGATACTGCATCAAATTGTTCAAGCGGATGCCGAAGTTTCTTCCCATTTGCAGATGAACAAGGATATCGTTCCTGCAGATATATTCTGTTGTCGTTAAGGAAATATCGTGTTTTGTATTCGGATCATGGTACATATCTATATCAACTCGGTAAGTCACAACAATCGTCATAAGCGCTCTCTTTTCTTCCCCATAGTCCTTTTTTGAATTCGTCACAGACGAATGCATATGGTTTCGATTATACCGAATCACTCAACCTTCGTCAATGGCGAATACACTAACTTTCGTCTGCTATCTATAATAAATGGTGGACGGAGGTGAAGCGTTTGACAGAAGTTCAGATAAAGGAAATGGCCGCACGCATTAAGGCCCGCCGTGAAGCACTGGGGTTTACGCAGGAAAGCTTTTGCGAAGCGATAGACTTATCAGCAAGTTCCTATACGAAAATTGAAAACGCATTTCAAAAGCCAGCGCTTGATACCTTGATTAGGATTGCCAAGCGCCTTGATTTATCGTTAGACTATATTGTGTTCGGGTCTAAGGAATATAAACCGAGAGAGGTTCGTGACACGGATATTCTAAATTCGATACTGGAGTCCGCTGATAGCGATGCTTTGCAGAGCGTTAGCACGCTCCTTGTGAAAATGGCGAAAATCAAGGGGAAATGAGTTGCTGTGTCTAAAACGCCCAATTTAGGCTAACTTCTTGGGGTGCCCCAAAGTTGATGGTTACAAGCTTTCAAGCTTGCAAGCTTGCAAGCAAGGCATGGTCGCGCGCACAGCGCACTTCCATGCATGCTTGCAGGAGGGCTTACGCCCCCTGACCCCCATTGATCGCCCCGCAAGCGGGACGGCTGCGCAGCCGGAAACCGGCCGCTAATTCAGTGACTGTCACCTTTGCTGGGCATCGGGTTCGCGTTCCTGAGTGTGGGAATCCGTACCCAAAAATCTATCCACGTTGGACTTCGCAACGAGAAGTTCCTTCATATCCGAGCGCGCCTGATTGTAATCATGGCGCGCTTTTTTCTTTTTCTCCAGGAGCAAAGCATACTCAGAACGCAGACTTTTGATGGTGGGAATCTTGGTCAGGCCCAACTCGTCAAAGGCTTTCTTCGCCGCCTGATGGAGCAGGATATCCGTCTCATGCTCGGCTTTGAACTTCTTGCTGTACCCGGCCTTGCGGTAGTCAATGTAGGTCTGCCGGGTCTTGATATAATCAATAATGTGCTTCTGCAATGAAGCGTTGGCGGCTATGTTTGCTTCCAATCCTTTCATACGATCCGAAGAAGCATTGAACCGAGCGGTGGCAGCCGCAGATTTTTCAGCGAGGATATCGTAGCGGTCAAGCCCCTGCTCCTGAAGATAGATGAGCGTCCGCGCCATCGCTTTGAGATTATGAACCTTGGCCCAGCGTTCAAATCTCGGACCCTTACCGGACTGGATTTTTGCTTGAATGTCGATGAGCAGACTGACAGAAGCTGGCGGAGCTTTTGGTATACCGCCACGGCGAACCGGAGCCTGTCTGCGTCCGGCGATGCGATCACGAATCGCGTCCTCGGTGTAGTCGGCACCGAGGGTACTCCCCCTGCATCGGGTGAACTTTTCCTGTTCTGGCGCCTTAAACGCAAGATACTTCCCGCACTTAACCTCATAACCCGCCGCCTGCATTTCCGCAAGGAACGCTTCAAAATCAGAAGGGTGCTTCTCCAGCATAGCGTCGATGGCCTGACGTAACCGCTCTTGAAAAGAAAGCGGACGGTCGCCGCCCATCGCCTCCAGCCACTTGCTGTAATGGCCCCGGCTTGGCTTCGGATTTTTGATGATGGACACCCCATGCTCCACACAAATCCTGTCGCTGACACGGCGCAGAGCAAAGGCAGAGCCGATGAAGTTACGGAATTTGTGTCGGCAATCCAGGGCGGTGCTGTTGAAAATAATGTGATTGTGAATGTGATTTTTATCGATGTGGGTACAGACCACAAGAGAATGCTTCCCCTTGGTAAAGGCCAGCGCAAGCTCCATCCCGATGCGGTTTGCTTCCCCCGGCGTGAGGTCATCGTCCGGGTGAAAGGCTTGGCGGGTATGGTAGGCAATGATATCGCTGCCGCCCTGACTGCGCCCGGTGAGCTGTGCATACTGCCGCTTGGAAAGTGCGAACTCCGCATCGGCGGTCTTGGAATCACACTCGAAGGATGAAATCAATTCGCCGTTCTTTGTCTTTTCAGGATTGGCAACGTAGTCAATGACATCCGCAACCGTTCTTCCGCTGCCGAAATGGATTGGCATCAGCCGAGTCGTGGCGATAGGCGGCACCTCCTTCCGCAGGCAGCAAAGAGCGGCGAGGATTTCTCCTCGCCGCTCACACCGTGATTTTTTAGATAGACTTCATTGCTCCGTTTAGATCGTCCAGCCGGTCAATGAACCACTCCGCCAGCTTGGGAATCCCATAGGGGCTGATGAGGAAAGCGGCTGCGGCTGTGGTCAAGGCCCCGCGGGGTTCTCTCAAAAAGATCAGCGCCAGTAGCGCCATTGTGAACAGCAGACTGGCGATCACTCCCAGCACCGCACTGGAACAATCACAGGCGAATCGGCAAACGCCAACCACAATGGACAGCGTCAGCGTGATCGGGAATAATAAAATCTTAAATAACAACCGCATCTCAAAGCCTCCCTTCTACTCGTCAGAGGGCGTATCACCCTCCGGATTTTTCGGCTGCAGAACCCGGATGTCAGGCTCCGACGAGGACATATACATCTCCTCAGTTTCCTGCTGTGCTTTCTGTAAAAGCGCAATGACATCCGTCTGTGAATTAAATAGTTTTTTATACATCGCTACGTAATCCGGCATTGCAGACACCTCCTTTTTCTTAGGTTGGTTGATGTTACCTTGCTTCAAGAGGTATTGCAAGTAGGTAAAAACACGTTCTTTCAAACTGTTTTCAGCCATGCGTTGTTGCTTTCGCAGGCGCTATGCAATCTTGGAAAGTGCGGTGAGGATGCCTCCCGCACGATCCCAAATCTCATCCAGCCGGACACGCAAATCCTCAATATCGGCAGCGTAAATGCTGCCCGTCTCGTTAGCGCGCTTGGCGTACTGGTTCAGGTTGTTGGAGCAGTATCGGAGCAGGGAAACCAGTTCCCGCACTTCGGAAAGGTCAAGGCTGATGAAATATCCGTCAATGCCGACCTTGCGGAAATAGGCTCCCGCATTGGTGATACCCATTGCCGCCATGCGCTCACGGATGAGGGCGGCTTCTTCTTCGGTAGCGGCAAAATGGAATCGAACCGTGCGCTTGCGCTCGGCCTGCCTGCGACGGCTCATCGCTCAGGCCCGCCTTTGGATTTTTGATGGGGTGGCTTTTCCCTTGGAGCAGAGGGAGGCTGATGCGTCGTCTTGATCTGCGCCAAGACAGAGGGCTTCTCGTCGGCACCATGTTCTGATTTACCGAAACTGTGACGGTGGCGCATCGCACCGCGTTCCGCCCCAACATCAATGCCGAACAAACCATCGTGAGCCTTAATTTCCGATCGGCTCTCGGCAAGCCCTTCGGAGTCGTTCCCATAGAGTCTGAAAGTTTCATACCCCGCATCGTGCAGCTCCATTGCACGCTCCTTGCCCAGCGGAATCATGCCTTCATAGGCGTAGCCGTAGGCATGCATATCGGACATTGAAACCATAGGATCGGAGAGATCGTCATTTTCTTTTTCGGCTTTCGGAAGTACCGGCAGAGTTCCTCCGAACATATCCAGGAGGAACTTCTTGCCACCAAGCAGAATCGCTGTGGTGAAAGCCGTATTGTAATCAGCATACTGTTGTTCATATTTTGGCATGAAACCCACTTCGCCAATGTGAGGAATCGCACCTTCATAGGTGCCGATTTCCAAGCGACCATCCTTGTGAATTCTCATGTAGCTGCCGTCCTCGCCGCCGATATAATAAAAAGCGCCGCGCCCATTGAGCCGGAAGATGCTATCCTCCACCCACTGGAAGCGGCTGCTCTCGGTGATGGCCTGCCAGAGCGCAAACTCGTCTTTATTCATATTGATCCCCTTTCTCACCGCTCCGGATTATGCTTGGCGCGGGTATGGCCTTTTTCATCGGGTTCTTTTTTGGGGTGCGGGGCATCCTTCGCCGCTTTAATCTGCTTCAGTACCGAGGGTTTCTCCGAGTGCAGGGTATCGGGCGCAAGTTCCCGAAGCTCCTCGTAGGTCTGCCCATCGGTCAAATCCGGCTTGGGTGCATCCATGTTATTTCGCAGACCGTCAATCATGTTGTAATTCTGTTCGGTACTCATTTCTGCGGCGGCAAGCAGGTTCGGGATTTCCTTGATTGGTTCATCCTGCATGTGGGCGAGAGTACGGGCTGCAAAATGAGCCGCCGCTTCCTTTTCGGAGTTGCAGTAGGAACCCCAGTAAAAGTCCCTGGCCCCGTTTTCGGTTTTGAACTGCCAGCAGACAAAGGGAGCGGCCGCATTGGGATTGTGTCCGATGGCGAAGCCGCGCCGGTCGTCAAACCAAATTGAGCGGGTGATTTCGTAGCCCTGCACCATGTGGCCGGCTTCCGGCGCACCAGGCAGGGAAAAACGTTCCGCACCCAAGTCCTGATACAGCTTGCGGTAATGCCTAGCGAAACCGTCAATCAGAATGGGATGAGCATTGAGAATTGCACCGCCGAATGCCTTGTCAGGCAAATCGAAGGACGAAGCCCACTCTTTGTTATCACGAGTGAATCGCCCGTCATATTCTC
Source organism: Dehalobacter sp. (assembly GCF_030063005.1). Classification (NCBI taxonomy): domain Bacteria; kingdom Bacillati; phylum Bacillota; class Clostridia; order Eubacteriales; family Desulfitobacteriaceae; genus Dehalobacter; species Dehalobacter sp. The sequence continues at coordinate 32,799 of NZ_JAPDHR010000002.1, read as the reverse complement.
TGCTGTGGATGTTGTACTCCAACACGACCCTAACCCGCTCAAAGCCATAATCATGGACTGTCACCATCACGGCAATGTCGAGGTTATAGAAATCTCGCTTGTAGCAGCTTTTATAGATGGCGCCGTCGATGGCTTTGGCGCACTCGCTGTTGCGGTTGAAGCTATCGCGGTAAAAAGAAGTTTCCAGTCGCTGGATCGCTTTTTCGAGGTCATAAGGGTAGACAATTTTTCCGGGGTCAGCCCGGCCCACCGTGGCCTCGGTCATCGCTTCAAACAGCTCTCGGCAAAACTGTTTTTCCTCCCGGCTTTGTGTGTTAAGCTGTGCGGAAAGATACCGGCCGCAGATACCGAGAGCTTCCACCATGCCGTGGCTGACGGCGGCATCGCGGAAGAAGTCTGCGCCGGTTTCATACTTGATCTCGTTCTCAAGACGCTTCACATAATCTACCCCATACACAATTCCAAGGCCAGAACCATTGTCCCAGCTTGCGAATATCGTCCCCGTATCGTCAACTCCTGTCACGGAACCCCTATCGCCGGGGCGCAGCTTGGAGTAGGGATCGTCCATCGAAATAAGTTCCACCCGTGTTCCAGCCGGGTATTGCTCCCGCAGGCGGGCAACGGTTTCTTTTGATGCAAATTTCATACTGTTTTCCTCCTGTCAAAGTCGAGTTTAAAGTTTACATACTGCCCGGTATCCTCCAGCACCACCGTGGCATCATAGGTTTTACCGATCTTTTCCGAGTACAGCCCCTTTATAAAAACGCGCCCCTCTGTGAGCAGAGCGGCGGCGATGGCCGTGGTGACTTCCTTTTTCTTGGCGGCGAAGAACTTATTGTCCCGCCAGAGGGCAAACTTACAGCCGTTCCCCAAACAGAAAAAGCCTTTCTTGCTTTCGGTCACGGTGCAGCCACAACGGGGGCATGGGCCGACCGAATGCCCGGCAGGCCGGGCGAACCGGGCGCTGTGCGCCGTATCCGGCACAGCGTGAGCGGATATGAGGCCAGTGGTCATGACGGCGATGCCCTCCATAAAGTCAGCGTCCGTAAGTTTCCCATGCTCAATCCGTTTTAATTTATGCTCCCACTCGGCGGTGAGCTGGGGGGATTTGATCGTGTCGGGCAGCACAGCGATCAGGTTGACGCCCTTTTGCGTGGGGAAAAGTTGTTTGTTTTTGCGCTCCACAAAGCCGGACTTCACCAGCTTTTCAATAATAGCAGCACGGGTGGCCGGTGTACCCAGCCCCCTGCGTTCAGCACACCCCAGGGTGGCCTCTCTTGCCCCTGCGGGGCAATTCACCTTCTCTTCGGGCAGAGCCTCGGTGCCGGCAGACTCCATGCTGCTTAGCAGAGTGTCCTCGCTGAAGTGTTTGGGCGGGGAACTGAAGCTCTCCCGTACAGAAACGGCAGCGAACGAAAAGACCTGACCCTCGGAAAGCTCCGGCAGACGGCCGCCGTTCGGCAAAGCGGATTCGTCAGCATCCTCCTGCGGCTTTTCTTTTAGGATGGCCCGAAATGCCTGCTCCGCAGCTTTCCAGCCCTCCCGCAAAGTCGTCCTGCCCTTAGCGGTAAATGAATGCCCAGCACACTCTACCGTGACCACCGTTTCTGCATAATTGTGCTTCTCGCCCACGGCGCAAAGCAGTCGCACCGCCAGCAGATGCAGGATATTCCGCTCCCCCGCAGAAAGCGTGTCCAAGTCAGCTTTTCCCATCGTAGGCGTGGGGATGATGGCGTGATGATCTGTCACCTTGGCTATAAGGGCAAGGTCGTCATAACGACTGGCCAGGATTTCCATGACGCGCTGGTGGTTGCGCCTCAAGCCGCCTATCAGGGGATTCCCATTTTACTGACCCAGCCGAATTCCCTGCCGGCTGTTATTCAAACGGCGCTGCAAACGATAGCACCTACGGAGACCATTGTGGTTGGAAACCCAAGTGCCGTCAGCAACAATGTACTGAGTCAACTTACCAACGCCCGGCGCATCAGCGGCAGTGACATCTATGAAACGGCGGTTCTGGTGGCAAAGAATTTTGGGGCAAATACGGAAAGAGTATTTCTGGCTACGGGTAAGGATTTCCCGGATGCGCTGTCCGGTTCAGCTGTAGCCGCCAAATTCAACAGCCCGATACTGTTTGTCGGAGACCCGCTTTCCGCTTATGTTAAGCAGTATCTGGGGGATAACAAGCAAAATACCACAACGGTCCAACTTTTAGGAGGGACAGGCGCTATTGCGGACACGGTTCGCAATGAAATAGAACAAATTTACGAATAAGTTTAATTGGAATTTAAAGTAGAGAAAATAACCCAATATTGGGGATAAGAAGCCATTGCCTAAAAAGCAGTGGCTTCTTTGACTTTTTCAGTGGCCTTATTTAGTACAGGTCATTTCTGTTACCATAGCTTCATTTAATATGGATGATTATATTTGCATCACTGATATGGCAAAAGCTAAAGGTGGGGATGCACGGGCTGCTGATATCATAAAAATATGTACTGCCACAGAGTGATTATACAAAACAGACAGAATGGCTTGCTTATGCGGACGAAGCCGATTTATTAAATGTAGCGCTTTTCGGCTGTACGGCGAAACAATGGGGACAGGCTAATGTAGAATTGGCAAAGAAAAATAATATAAGAGATTTTGCATCGATAAATGAATTAACGGTTTTATCCAATCTCGAAACACATAATGCCGAGTTAATAAAGGAAGGGAAAAGTAAAGAAGAAAGGCTTGCAACTACAAATAACGCTATTTTTCTAAAAAATAATCAACTTATCGGTTGAATTCGTTGTATTATTTGCGGTATGGAAGCATAATTAAAATATACAAAGTTCTCCTGTGAAAGATTGAATTTATGAATTATATCACAACCCGAGAAGCATCAAGATGATGGGGAATTACACAACGGAGGGTTCAGGTGCTTTGCATTCATGGGAAAATACCCGGTGCTGTCTCTTTGGAAACGCTTGGGCCATATCGGAAATGCACAAAAACCGAGAGATGAAAGGTATAAGAAGAGTAAACCGGAAAAGGAATAGAAATTCGGGAGAATGATACAATGAAACTGCTCCATATTGCCGATCTGCATATCGGAAAGCGCGTCAATGAATTTAATATGATTGATGATCAGAAATACATACTGGAACAGATCTTGCGAATAACCGACGAGGGAAAACCGGATGGTGTCCTCATCGCTGGGGATGTCTATGATAAGAGCCAGCCTTCCGTTGAAGCGGTGGAGCTGCTCGACGAGTTCCTGACAAAATTGACTGCATTCGGACAGCCCGTTTTCATGATCAGCGGGAATCATGACTCTCCTGAGCGATTAGGCTTTGGAAGCCGGATCATGCAGAAAAACGGACTTCATATCGCCGGTGTATTTGATGGTGTTCTGCAAAAGGTATCGCTGGAGGACGAGCATGGTATCGTCAATATATACTTGCTTCCCTTTCTGAAACCGGCAATGGTAAAACCTTATTTTGAACAGCTAATGGAGTCCTATGACGAAGCTGTGCGCGCGGTCATTTCCGCGACGGAAATCAATGCCCAGGAACGAAATATTTTGCTGGCGCATCAATTTGTGATAAGTGGCACACAGCAGCCGGAGCGTTCGGAGTCAGAAAGCCTGTCTGTAGGTGGTCTGGACAACGTGGACGTTTCCGCCTTTGAGTCTTTCGATTATGTCGCATTAGGCCATCTCCATAGACCACAGAGAATCGGACGGGATACCGTCCGCTATGCCGGTTCACCTCTAAAATATTCCTTTTCCGAAGTACGTCATCAAAAATCAGTGACATTTGTAGAGCTTGGCGTAAAAGGCGAGCTTTTAATCCACCAGCTTCCGCTTATCCCTCTGCATGATCTCCGTGAAATCAAAGGGCCGATTGCCGGACTGCTTCGCATTGGACGGGAAGAACCGAAGAGTGCGGAAGATTACCTCCATGCAACCCTAACGGACGAGGAAGAAATCTATGACGCGATTGGGCAGTTGCGTCAGGTGTATCGTAATCTGATGGTACTGAACTTTGAAAACAGCCGCACTAGACAAGCCGTTTCCGCACAGATTGCCGTTTCCGGTGACATTGCCGAAAAAAGCCCGATGGATTTATTTGCGGCATTCTATCAGATGCAAAACAACAACGAGCTAACTCCAGAACAAGTCCAGGTAATGGAACGGATTTTTGAACAGGCGGGAGGTGCTGGAGTATGAAGCCGTTAAAAGTAGTGATGAGCGCCTTTTGCCCCTATGCCGGCAGAACTGAACTGGATCTGGCAGCATTTGGTGGTCAGGGATTATTTCTCATTACCGGTGATACCGGCGCTGGAAAGACAACCATTTTTGACGCCATCGCATTTGCACTGTTTGGCGAGGTGAGCGGTTGCACCAGAACCGTGGACACCCTGCGCAGTGATTTTGCAGAGCCTAATGCTAAGACTTATGTCGAATTTACCTTTCTGCATAAAGACAAGATGTACTCCATAACGCGGAATCCCCGCTATGAGCGGCCCAAAAAGAGCGGCGACGGGGTAACGACTGAAAATTCCGATGCCACGCTGCAACTGCCTGACGGAGACATCATCACCGGCTATCGGGATGTTACGGCAGAAATCGTTGAGCTTTTAGGTATCAACTATCGACAGTTCAAGCAAATTGCTATGATTGCCCAGGGTGAATTTCTCCAGCTTTTGCTTGCGGACAGTAAAGAACGGGGCGATATTTTCCGGCGTGTATTCAATACCGATCTTTATCAAACTGCGCAACGCTTATTGAAAGACAGTGAACGCGAATCTAAAAAGCGCTGTGAGAGCATTGAGCAGAGCATCTTTCAATATATCTCTGGAATCGCCTGTCCTGAAAGTGAGCAAGGGCAGATACTATCCGCGAAGATAGGCACAGCTACCATACATACCGCGGAGGATATCCTGTCAGAATTACAGGCTTTGATCACAGTGGACACAACTCTTCGGGATAGCTTAAAGCAGCAGGTAGATAAACTGGATAAGGATCTTGCTTCGCAGATTGCCATAATCATGCAGGCCCAATATATTAATCAAGCCTTTAACGATTTGAAGATCGTCCAAGAAAAGCGGAACGCTCTGATCGAGCGTCAAGGGGAACATAACGTTCAGAAGAAAATGTTGCAGGACGCGGAAAAAGCGCTATATATCGTCTCTCCCCTGGAAGCCGCATTTTTGCGGGAGCAGGAGGCCGAACAGAAATTAACACAGAGCATCATGGCACTGGATATTGAAATACAGGCACAGATAAAAGACCTGGAAACAGTACAAACGGCCTACCAAGCAGAGAAAGAAAAGGAACCGGAGCGGGAAAAGCTTGCTTCCGCAATTGATCGGCTTACAAAAATGCTTCCCCAGTATGAAGCTTCCGAGCTACTTGAAAGAGAATTGGAAAAACTGACGGAAAAGCAATCGGCAGTTTGTGCGGCGCTGGGAGAACTCCAACAGCAAAAAGCGGATCTTTTGGAGCAGAAAAATAACCTCAATCAAGAATTGGAGCGGCTTGCGGACATAGAGGCAAAAGCGGCAGTCTGTGAGCAGGAAGCAAAACAACTGCAAGCCACTCAATCCGGATTGCTTGATCTACAGAATTTTTTATCCGGGCTCAGCAAATTACAAAGTGAGAGCGCCAGGCTGCAGCAGCAGTTCACTAGTGCACAAGGGGCATTCCAAACCGTTAATACAGTTTATATGGAAAAAGAAACTGCTTTTTTCCGTGAACAGGCGGGACTTCTGGCGGCATCACTGGAAGATGGAAATCCCTGCCCTGTATGTGGTTCCACTGTTCACCCCAACAAGGCAACGCTGGGCGCGGATGCTCCTATCGAGGCAGAGCTGAATGAATTAAAAAAAAAAAGTGACCTTGCCCGGCAGAATATGCAGGAAGCCAGCGAACAGTCGGCTGCAAAGCTGGCGGAAGTCAAACTGGCGCGGGAACAGTTGGTACATGCTGCCGGAGCATATTTCCCCGATGTCGATAAGAGCATCATGCAGGAGCAACTTGCGACCCTGATCGAATCAGCCTTAGCAGAAAGCAGGCAAAAAAAGAAAGAGAATGACGATCACTATCTCCAATTGAAAAAACAAGTCTCTCGTAAAAACCAATCTAAGGAACAACTTGCATCTTTAGAGGGATCCTTACAGACCAACGAGGAAGCAACGACTCAGAACGAACAACAGAAAAATAACATCATCTCAGATATTGCTTCCAAGACCGGAGAACTCAAGGTGCTGAAATCCTCTTTGGAGTATGCAGACCGCCAACAGGCTGTGGCATCTATAGAAGAATGGACGGGAAATCTAAATTCTTTGAAAGAAGCTTTCAGGCAAGCTGAAGAAGCATATCATGCACTTCAAAACAAGTTGGAGGGGAACCAAACTCTTCTTAGCGACCAGAGAGAAAGACTGAGCAACACCATCCAAACAAAACAACAGGCACTGGCAGCTTACACAAAAAAGCTGTCTGAATGTGATTTTCCCAATGAAGAAGCCTATCATAGCGCATTGAAAACAGAATCGGAAATCAGCGAGTTAAAACATTCTATCGACCAGTATCAGAATGAAGTCCAAGCTGTAGAACAGGATTTACGGAGGCTTTTCAAAGAAACCGAAAACAAGCAGAAGCAGGATATGGAACAGCTTGAAGCCGCAAAACAAAAGCTGGAGCAGGAAAAAAGGAAGGCGGATGAATCTATTCGGACGCTGATAGCGCGGTTGGGAACCAATGAACCGATTACAAAAGCTTTCGGCAGAGCAATCTCAGACGCAGCTATCTATCAACAGGAATACCTCCTTCTGAGCAATCTTTCAAAAACGGCGAACGGCGAGTTGGGCGGCAAACAAAAGCTGGCTTTTGAGCAGTATGTACAGGCTTCATACTTTAACCAGATTCTTATTGAGGCAAACAAGCGGCTGAAGATTATGACAAACAGCCGGTTTGAGCTTCTGCGCAGAGAAGACGCGGCAGATCTCCGTGCTCAGACCGGACTGGAAATTGATGTTTTGGATCATTATACCGGCCGGATACGTTCGGTAAAGTCGCTGTCCGGCGGAGAATCCTTTAAAGCATCCCTGTCCCTAGCGCTGGGACTTTCTGACGTGATTCAAAGCTATGCCGGCGGCGTGGAAATCGATACATTGTTTATTGATGAAGGCTTTGGAGCACTGGATACCGAGTCATTAGAGCAGGCAATGCAGACACTTATAGGTCTTGCGGCGGGAAATCGTCTGGTCGGCATAATTTCTCATGTGAGTGAGCTGAAAGAGCGGATTGACCGGCAGGTTGTGATTATGAAGAGTAATAGGGGAAGTAGTATTAATCTCATTTCTTGAAAAAATCGAGAAGAAAACTTCCGGCTGGCCTAAGTAGCGTGTTTAGCCCGATGCTTATTTTAAAAATGGTGTATTAATAAATTAGAAGTGCTGCTATTGAATCCACCAGGGAGAGAGAAAGGAGCATGTTTAAAATGACAGAATTAAAAAATATATGCAGGTAATAATTTAATTTATGTGCAAAGTAATATATAAGATAAATAAGTTGTTCATGCAGGATCTCGGCATCCACCTGAAATAGTCTGTATGAGTTAATTTCTGCCGAAATTGAGGAGTATCCGTGAATAGATTCTTAGAAGATTAGCCAAATACATATGTATGCTCAATGAGAATAGGAGGATTGCAGGCTATAATGAATAATAAAAAAACAATCATTATTACTGGAGCAAATTCAGGACTTGGGTTATCATGCGCTAAAATGGGTAATGGATATTTGCATATCAATGCTGGAGGCTGTGCAATGTAGTAATAAGTTAAATGCCACAACAGCAGTAGGAGATTAAAAGGTGGAAATTTTAATTCCCCCGAATTCGAGGGAATTAAAAACGAAGCGGGATTAAACCGTTTTGTATCAAATATGGAGAACCTGAATGCTGTATTCATTGGCGAAGGCATGTCGTTTTTTACGCACTTAAGGCACGTTGAGACGTGCGTACTTTTGTCCCACAAGAATTCGCAGGCATCCTCACCGTCTTTATAAACCGGAAAATTAAACAAAATTGACTTTAGGGGCAGTTCAGCCTCATCACATGGGAAAATCTCTATTTCTTTGATTAACGAAGAAATTAGAGATTTTTTCTCTTCATCGCTGATTTTGTCGTATACTTTGTCGAAGTTTGCCAATAGCGTATAGATGTTTTCTAAAGTAATAGCGTCTTGCTCTACGGCTTTACGGCGCAGCAAAACATCCTCAATTTTTTCTTCAAGCTCTACGATAATGTCATATAGTCCATCAAGTCTGAGGGTCATGTCATGGATTTTACGTTCCCTGAAACGAGCATCCTCAGCCAAACTGTCAATTTCATTTTCAAGGCGAGTTTTATTCAGTTCTATCTCTCTTAGCTTGGATTCGTAATTTTTTAGCTCTCTGTTCAAAGTGGAGGTATCTATTTCTTTTCCAATCCTTGATTTGATTTCTCCTGCAAAATCCTGATTTTTAATTAGCTCTCTGATCGCTTCAATGACAAGAGGTTCGATATCAGTTTTTTTGAGCATCGCTTTATAATCACAGCTTTTTCCTCGTGCTGTTCGGGCTTTGCTGCACACATAATAATAAATCTCTTTATAAGTACCATCTTTGTTCGTCCATGCGTGCTTGTTGGTGTACATTGGACCGCCACATTTAGGGCACTTTAAAATACCGCTTAACAAGTGTGCTCTGTCCCGACCTATTTTGGAGGGGGACTTAACACCTGTCAGTTCTCTTTTCTCATGTGCAGCATTCCATAGCTCTTCGCTTATAATCGCCTCATGTTGACCTTCGGCTATGATGTAATTTTCCTGCGGTATTTGCTTGTATTCGTTTTTACTTCCTTTAACTTTTTCACGAACACGCCTGCCATAGGAGATTTTGCCACAGTAAACAGGGTTATCAATAATCATCCTGATAAAATGTGTACCCCACCCAGAGAGAGTACCGTTATTCCGTTTTATTTTCTGAATACCTTGCAAGTTAAGATAGTTGGCGATTTTATGAAATCCCATATTCTCATTCAGGTATTTATCAAAGATAATGCGTACAGCCTCAGCTTCATCTTCTTGAATAAAAAGCTGCTTATCTTTGAGATAGTAGCCGTAAGGAGCAAAACCGCCGTTCCAGCCGCCTTGACGAGCTTTTTCTTTTCGTCCGTTCATAGTCTGCTCAATGATGTTTTCGCGCTCTATTTCAGCAACGGCAGACAGAACAGAAATCAAAAGCTTTCCGCTTGTTTGAGATGAATCAATTCCTTCCTCTATGCAGATTAAATTTACGCCAAAGGCTTGAACGTGCTCTAATGAGTTCAAAATATCGGCTGCATTTCTACCAAAACGGGATAGCTTGTATACCAATATATAATCAATCTCTAAACCATTTTCGATATCAAATAGCATTTGCTTAAAAGCAGGTCTGCCTTCTATGGATTTACCAGATTTACCGGCATCTTCGTATATGCTTACGATCTCCATTTCTTCTCTATCCGCAAAACGTGTTAAACTACTTTTCTGTCCATCTAAGCTGTAACCATCAACTTGCATTTCGGTACTTACCCGAGGGTAAAGCACACATTTTTTTCCACTCCTATTCATAGTCATACCTCCAATAAAATATTGGAAAATATCGATATTTCAAATACAGCCATTTACTCGACACGGTTTAATTCATTCAGCACTTCGGCACCATGCTTTTCGATAATCTGCGAAAGCACATTTATAAAATCATGAAATGATTTTGTTGTCGTTGTCGCATACAATTCATGAGGTAGTGTAGCTTCGACTGTAGTTTCGGATAAGTTCTTGATATTTTCCATTTGCAATCACCTCCAAGTGAGGTGCTTATATTGATTATAAGCACTTATTATCTTTATGAGAAGTTTGTCACTTTGCAATATAAGCACACCACAAATTGCATTGTGCAAAAATGTGGTGTGCCTTGTCTTTATTCATTCGCCTTATTTGCCACGCACCCAGGCTAGGGGGATATTTCGAGCTGTCATTGGCTGACATCATAGCCCCACAATACCGATTAGCCTTGTCCCTTCAAGAGGCTACAAATATCGCAGGAACTCCCCCTCAAGTCTGTGGGAGGTCGTGAGAAAGTATCATTATCACTTATGTGTGTCATCGCGCCAATCGAGCCACCGATTGGTCTAATGGCTGCATTTTATCGCTCTAGCTGTGCAATGCTCTGTTTTGCCATTCATTAACTTACAAGAACATTACATAACCCATCATGGCGATGCCCATTATGTTGCTTTGCTTTTCAGCCACATAAGATCTGTACTCAAAATACCGTATATTTAGTTGTCAAGGTACAATATTGTGTGAGGATATAAAGTACATCTCACTAATCAGGACAAAATTCAGGCAAAAGTAAGGGGTGATTAAAGAAATATTTTTAAAAACTTTTCAATTGAACATCACTTTCTTCGATGAATAACACTTAATAATAGTGTTTTTAAAAAAATAGATAAAATTTGGCGTGGGAATTTTTTTATGGTTTTATTACAAATTCCATATTTTAAAAGAAACTTTGCGTATGCGGAATTGACTTCGAGAAATCGAACAAATCAATTGCTAATCTGACTGTATAGTGCTACAATAAAAGCAACACGCTTCTCGGAATTAGATTTCATAATGGGGTGAATAGAATGGGTATAAGCTATAAGAAACTTTGGAAACTCTTAATTGATAAAGATATGAAAAAATCACAATTGCGTGAGGCTGCATCACTGAGCTCGAGCACAATAGCTAAATTGACTCGAAATGAGTATGTAGCCCTTGATGTATTGGTTCGAATTTGTGCTGTATTAAATTGTGATATCGGAGATATCGCTGAAGTAAAACTGGACGAACAGTAACAAGCAAGTTTTAGATACGAAAATATATATGATCATTCAGAATAGGGTGAGGAGATAACGGAATGGAGATATTCGATAATGTAACCAGAATAGTCAAAGACGATATGTCGGTAGAAATAAAAAAAGGCAGCAAGCTTTCGATTGCAGCCGCATGTTTTTCAATATACGCTTATCAGGCTCTGCGCGGACAGCTTGATTCGATAGACGAATTGCGGTTTATTTTCACTTCTCCAACTTTTGTTAAGGAAAAAGTGCAGAAATCAAAACGCGAGTTTTACATACCGCGTATTAACCGTGAACGTAGCCTCTATGGTACAGAATTCGAAGTGAAATTGCGCAATGAGTTGACGCAAAAGGCGATTGCCAAAGAATGCACTGATTGGATCAGAAAAAAAGTGACATTCAAATCGAATGTCACAAATGAAAATATGGGCGGGTTTATCAATGTAATTGCGGCCGATAGTGCGCTCACATATATGCCGGTTAATGGCTTCACAACTGTGGATTTAGGGTGCGACCGGGGGAATAACAGCTACAACATGGTTACTAAAATGGAAGCGCCCCATAGTCATGAGTTTATTCGGGTATTTAACTCCATTTGGAATGATGAAAATAAGCTTCAGGAAGTTACGGATATCGTGATTGACAGCATTACGGAAGCTTATAAAGAAAACACACCTAACTTTATCTATTTCGTGACATTGTACAATATCTTTAACGAGTTTCTGGAAGATATTTCCGAAGACGTATTACCAAATGAAGCGACGGGATTCAAGGAAAGCAAAATATGGAATCTACTTTATGATTTCCAAAAAGATGCCGTTCTTGCGATTATCAATAAACTGGAAAAATACAACGGTTGTATCCTTGCGGACAGTGTTGGCCTAGGTAAGACCTTTACCGCGATAGCTGTAATCAAATATTATGAAAACAGGAATAAAACTGTTCTTGTTTTGTGTCCTAAAAAACTAGCGGACAACTGGAATACTTACAAGGATAATTATTTGAATAATCCTATAGCCTCTGATCGACTGAATTATGATGTGTTGTATCATACGGATTTGTCTCGAACTTATGGAAAATCAAATGGTCTGGATCTTGATCGTTTGAACTGGGGGAATTACGATCTAGTTGTGATTGATGAATCACATAATTTTCGCAATGGTGGGGAACTCTCCGGCATAGAAGGTGAAAAAGAAAATCGTTACTTAAAATTACTGAACAAAGTAGTCCGTGCAGGCGTAAAAACAAAAGTATTGATGCTTTCAGCAACGCCGGTAAACAATCGATTCAATGATTTGAAAAATCAGCTGGCACTTGCCTATGAAGGCAATGCGCAATTGATCAATGAAAAGCTCAATACAGTTAAGTCCATTGATGAGATTTTCCGAAGTGCTCAAAAGGCATTCAATACATGGAGCAAACTGGAGCAGGCAGACCGAAAGACGACAACACTTCTTAAAATGCTAGATTTTGATTTCTTTGAAGTGCTAGATAATGTAACGATTGCCCGTTCGAGGAGCCATATCGAGAAGTATTATAACATCGCTGAGATCGGAAAGTTTCCGCAACGACTTAAGCCTATTTCGTTGCGTCCGTCTTTAACGGACTTGAATTCGGCCATCAATTACAATCAGATATATGGATGTCTGATGCTGCTGAATCTCGCGATATATACTCCATCAAATTATATATTTCCAAGCAAAATGGACAAGTATATTGACCTGTCAGACAAGAAACGTAATAACCTAACACAGGTAGGACGTGAAGAAGGGATTCGGCGGTTAATGAACATCAATCTATTAAAGCGACTTGAAAGCTCTGTGTATTCATTTGGGCTGACTCTTTCGCGCATAAAGTTACTTATTACCGAAATGATAAAAAGCATTGATGCATTCGAGAACAATGGCAGTACAGTGCTTGACTTAGTAGACCTCAGTGAAGCAACAGAATTTGATCTGGATGATCAAAATACAGACCTTTTCACAGTCGGAAAAAAGGTGAGGATCGACCTTGCTGATATGGACTATAAAAGCTGGCGTGAAGAATTAGTTATGGATGCTGAAACGCTTGAACTTTTATCACTGATGATTGCAGATATAACACCAGAACATGATACAAAGCTTCAAACATTATTTCAGCTTGTTGCTGATAAGTTGGAGAAGCCAATTAATAAGGACAATAAAAAGGTTTTGATTTTTACCGCATTCTCAGACACTGCGGATTATCTTTATAGTCATGTGAGCAAGCATATTAAAAACAACTATGGGTTGGACACCGCAATGATTACAGGATCAGTGGATGGAAAGACCACTATTCCAAAATTCAGGGCAAGTCTGAATAATGTCTTGACCTGTTTTTCTCCAGTGTCAAAAGATAAAGTACTGCTAATGCCTGATTCAAAGGACAGTATTGAAATATTGATAGCAACAGATTGTATCTCTGAGGGACAGAATCTGCAAGACTGTGATTATGTCATCAATTATGATATTCACTGGAATCCTGTTCGTATCATACAGAGGTTTGGTCGTATTGATCGTATCGGCAGCCGAAACGACTACATCCAGCTTGTGAACTTTTGGCCTGATTTGTCATTAGATGAGTATATCAATCTGAAGAGCCGTGTCGAGACAAGAATGCGAATCTCTGTAATGACCTCCACAGGAGACGATGACTTAATTAATGCCGATGAAAAAGGTGATTTGGAATACCGAAAACAACAGCTTCAGCGGTTGCAGGAAGAAGTTGTAGATATTGAAGATATGTCCAGTGGGATTTCTATTATGGATTTGGGACTCAATGAATTCAGGTTGGATCTACTGGAGTTTGTAAAAAATAATCCAGATTTGGACAAGACACCTTTAGGGATGCATGCGATTGTGCCTGTAACAGAGGATACACCAGCAGGCGTCATTTATGTGTTGAAAAACATCAATGGTGGCGTGAATATTGACAATCAAAATCGATTGCATCCCTTCTATATGGTTTATATTTCAAATGACGGTAATGTCATTTGCGATCATCTTGCTCCAAAAGAATTGTTGGACAAGCTGCGGTTTATCTGTAGAAGTAAAGTAAGTCCCGATGAAGATTTGTGTAATATTTTTAACAAGGAAACCAAAGATGGAAAAGATATGAGAAAGTATTCTGAGCTGTTGGGAGATGCCATCAATTCCATTATTGACGTTAAAGAAGAAAGTGACATAGACAGCCTGTTCCGTGGTGGCGGTACATCGGCATTGCTATCTGAAGTGACAGGTCTGGATGACTTTGAGCTGATCTGTTTCCTTGTTATAAAATGATGAAGGAAGGAGAAATCAAATGTTATCACTACCAAAATCAACAGAGTTTAACCGAAGGATACCGAAACAGAAATTTTATGAGAACCTCTCTGTTACACCGGAACTCAAGCGAGCGTTTATAGAGCAGATTTCTGTAATCTATTGGCGAAACAAACTTGCAGCCACCACTTTAAATGTGGGACAAGGCGATAATGTAACTGAGCTAGAGATCTTCGAAATAAAGCTGAATCAGCCGAGCCTGGATTCAAAAGTTTTACAATTGATAGATAAAGAAGTACCATATCATATTCTCTATCTCTTGGAACACAACGGTGAATACCAGGCATGGATTGGATACAAGGAGCCGAGCCTTTCAAAGGCAGATACCTTTAAGGTGAATAGCTACTATCATACGGAATGGCTTTCTTTGGACAAACTTCCCATTCGGCTAGATGGGCTGCATATGGATGCAATTTATGATAATTTCATACGACAGATTGCAGGAGAACGGTTAGGATTTGATAAGGGAAATGAGGTAGGGTCAAAATCAAGTATCAAGGATGCCATAGATCAAGATAATATGCGGCGAAAGCTAAACAAGCAGATTGCGGCACTCGAAGCAAAAATGAAAAGCGAAAAACAGTTTAATTTACAAGTAAAGCTGAATACAGAATTGAAACTGCTGAAAAAAGAACTGGAGGAACTAAACTAATGGAAAAAATGCGTATGGAATCCATCAATCTGACTGAGCAGAATATTGAGAAGATCGGGGAGATGTTTCCGAATGTAATAACAGAAGCCAAGGATGAAAATGGTAAATTGAAAAAAGTGGTCAACTTTGCACTTCTGAAACAAATGTTGTTTGAAGATGTAGTTGATGGCGATGAAGCCTATGAATTTACATGGGTTGGAAAGAAAGCAGCCATTGTAGATGCGGGAAAACCGATTCGTAAAACATTACGCCCGTGTATGGAAGAAAGTAAGGAGTGGGATTCCACAGAAAATCTTTATATTGAGGGTGACAATCTTGATGTGTTGAAGTTGCTGCAAGAGAGTTACCTTGGCGCTGTTAAAATGATATATATTGATCCACCTTACAACACTGGGAAGGATTTCATTTATCGAGATAGATTTGGTATGAGCAAAGAAGATTATGATGTTAATCAAGGAATATACAATGAGGATGAAAAACGATTGTTTCAAAATAACGAAAGCAACGGTCGTTTTCATTCAGATTGGTGCTCGCTAGTTTATCCAAGATTACTTTTAGCAAGAAATCTATTATCGGATGCTGGAGTGATATATATATCAATTGACGATAATGAGATACAGAATATGAGAAGTATTTGTGATGAGGTATTCGGTTCTTCAAATTTTATAGCATGTATTGTGTGGCAAAAAATACATAGCACAAAGAATGATGCTAAGTACTTTTCAGAAAACCATGAATACTTGCTAGTTTATGCAAAATCAGCAAGCTTAGTCCAAATCGGATTGCTCCCACGAACAGATGAGATGAATGATAGATACAAAAATCCAGATAATGATCCAAGAGGGTCATGGCAGTCAGGAGATCTTGTTGCAAGTGGCGAAAGAAGTAATGGGCATTTTCTGGTTGAAAGCCCTAAAACAAATAAAACGTTCGATGTTCCACAAGGAAAACATTGGGTTTACTCCGAAGAAAACCTCAAACAGCTTGTAGCGGATAACCGAATATGGTTTGGTGTGGACGGGAATTCATTTCCGCGTAAAAAGAGATTTTTATCAGAGGTACAAGATGGGCGAACGCCAAATACATTGTGGTTGAGTGATGAGGTTGGACATAATCAAACTGCAACTAGAGAACTGAAGCAGATTTTTGATGATAATAAATATTTTGACTTTCCTAAACCAGTTGAGTATATTAAGCGCGCAGTATTATTGTCTTCCAGTAAAAATGACGTAATCCTTGATTTCTTTTCGGGGTCTGCTACTACTGCTCACTCAATTATTAAACAAAATGCAGAAGATGGGGGAAATCGTAAGTTTATTATGATTCAGCTTCCAGAAGAGTGCTCAAGTGATAGTGAGGCTGCAAGTGTGGGTTTCATGAATATTTGTGAAATCGGTAAAGAAAGAATTCGACGTGCTGGAGAAAAAATCAAACAAGAGGCAGGGCTTATGGCTCAAGGTCTCGATATTGGATTCCGTGTTCTAAAACTAGATAGCACCAATGTGAAAGATGTTTACTACTCGGCAGATGAGTATTCACAAGGAATGCTATCTGGGCTGGAAAGCAATATCAAAGAAGATCGCACTGATATGGATTTGTTATTTGGTTGCTTGCTTGAATGGGGACTTCCACTTTCTTTATCGCATGCTTCAGAGGAAATAGATGGTGTTTTCGTTCATACCATTAACGATGGCGATCTGATTGCCTGCTTTGCACGAAATATTAGTGAAGTAGTTGTTAAAGAAATTGCAAAACGTCAGCCGTTAAGAGCGGTATTCCGTGACAATAGTTTTGCCAACAGCCCTGAAAAAATCAATGTAGAGGAAATCTTTAAGCTGATGGCACCAAATACCAGCGTAAAGGTATTATAGGAGGAACAAACGATGAAGTTACAATTCAAACATCAGAAGTTCCAAGCCGATGCAGCAAAAGCGACTTGCGATATTTTTGCAGGACAGCCGTTTCTGACACCTACCTACATGATGGATAAAGGTATTGACGCTGACGTACAAATGAGGCTTGCTTTTGAGCATGATTTTACTGGCTGGGGAAATCACAAATTGGTTCCTGAACTGAACGACCAGATTATTCTGGAAAACCTACACAAGGTTCAGCGCAGTCATCAGATAGAACCTTCTAAAAAATTAGAAGGAAAATACAATCTAACAATTGAGATGGAAACTGGTGTTGGAAAGACCTACACCTATATCAAAACCATGTATGAGATGAATAAACGCTTTGGATGGAGTAAGTTTATCGTTATTGTACCTAGCGTTGCAATCCGTGAAGGTGTATACAAGTCTTTTCAGATTACACAGGATCATTTTGCGGAGGATTATGGCAAAAAAATTCGGTTTTTCATTTACAACTCAGCCCAGCTTACTGAAATAGACCGGTTCGCAAGTGATAGCTCCATTAATGTCATGATTATCAATTCGCAGGCTTTTAATGCAAAGGGCAAGGATGCACGACGAATCTATATGAAGCTGGACGAGTTCCGAAGCAGACGTCCTATCGATATCATTGCCAAAACGAACCCGATCCTGATTATAGATGAACCACAATCGGTTGAAGGTAAGCAGACCAAAGAACGTCTGATTGAATTTAATCCATTTATTACGTTACGATATTCTGCTACCCATAAAAAGGACAACATTTATAACATGGTATATCGTTTGGATGCCATGGAAGCCTATAACAAAAAACTAGTGAAGAAAATTGCCGTTAAAGGGATTTCCGTTACAGGGAGTACGGCAACTGAAAGTTATTTATACTTAGCTTGCATACATCTCTCAGGAGATAAAGCACCTACAGCTTCACTGGAGTTTGATATTAAAGGTGTAGGTGGGGTTCGCAAGGTCACTCGCAGAATTACAGAAGGCTATAAACTATTTGAAAATTCAGGTGAGCTTGAGGAATACAAAAACGGCTATACGGTTAAAAGTATTGATGGACGTGATAATTCTGTCACTTTTATCAATGGGATAAAAATATACGCAGGGGATGTCATCGGCGCGGTTAGTGAAGAGCAACTTCGTCGTATCCAAATCAGGGAAACAATCCTTTCACATATCGAAAGGGAACGCCAGCTTTTCTATAAGGGCATAAAAGTGCTCTCATTGTTCTTTATTGATGAGGTTGCAAAATACAAGCAGTATGATTCTTCGGGTAGTCCGGTTAATGGCATTTATGGTGAGGTATTCGAGGAAGAATATCAAGATATCATCAGTTCACTGCAAGGTGAAATAGGGGATGAAGAGTATATAAAATACCTAAGCTCTATTTCTGCCACCGCTACCCATCAGGGTTATTTCTCTATCGATAAAAACAAGAAAACCGGTAAAGAGTTTTATGTAGACAGCAAACTGGAACGCGGCACAACGGAATCTTCTGACAGTGATGCTTATGACCTGATAATGAAGGATAAAGAACGCCTGCTTGACCGAAAAGAGCCTGTGCGCTTTATCTTCTCCCATTCCGCTTTGCGTGAAGGATGGGATAATCCGAATGTCTTCCAGATTTGCACACTGAAACAAAGTAGCTCAGAAGTGAGAAAACGTCAGGAAGTAGGGCGTGGGTTACGTCTATCTGTTAATCAGAGTGGAGAACGTATGGATGCAAATCTCTTAGGAGAGGATGTCCATCATATCAACGTGCTGACGGTTATTGCTAACGAGAGCTATGATAGTTTTGCAAAAGCGTTGCAGTCAGAATTAGCTGAAGCTGTGGCTGATAGACCATTGATGGTCACTGTGGATCTGTTTAAGAACAAAGTAATCAAAGATCAGGCTGGTGCAGAGCAGGTTGTTGATCATGAGCTGGCACAGACAATTCACGAAGGATTAATTGCAAATGGCTATATTAAGAAGGGTATTTTAACTGACAAATATTACGAAGACAAGAAAAACGGGAATATCGAATTAGCAGAAGAGGTGCAAGACTGCGCAGATTCTATCTTGACGATTATAGATTCTATTTACGATAGCCGAACCATGCTGCCGGATAATGCCCGTGACAAAAACATAGAATTAAGGCTGGACAAAAAGAAACTGGAAATGGAAGCCTTTAAGAAGTTGTGGGCACAAATCAACAAAAAGTCTGCCTATGTAGTGAATTTTGATACAGATGAGCTGATAGAAAAATCAATTACAGCACTTAACAAGGATTTAAGGGTATCAAAGATATTCTTCAAGGTACAGTATGGAGAAATGAAGGATATCAAGTCGAAAGAAGAGCTTCTTAGTGGTGCAGCTTTTGTCAAAGAATCCGGAGAATATAGAACTGCTCAGGTATCCTCAAACAGTAATGTCAAGTATGACCTTGTTGGAAAAGTTGTCGCTGAAACAGGGCTAACACGTTCGGCGGCTGTGCGAATTCTTCAGGGCATCGAGAAGGCTGTGTTTGATCAGTTTAAAGACAATCCGGAAGAATTCATTATCAAAGCATCAAAGATCGTTAATGAGCAGAAGGCAACGGTGATTATTCAACACATTACCTACAATAAGATTGAAGCAGCTTATGACACAACAATATTTACAGAACCGACCATGAAGGGGCGTTTAGGCGTAAATGCCATGGCTACGAAGCGCCATTTGTATGATCATATTCTTTATGATTCTACCAATGAAAGAAATTTTGCTGAAAACTTGGATACCAGTGAAGAAGTTGCAGTCTATGTGAAGCTACCAAGTGGTTTTTACATCACTACACCGGTAGGTAAATATAACCCTGACTGGGCCATTGCCTTTAATGATGGGAAAGTGAAGCATATTTACTTTGTAGCAGAAACCAAGGGTTCTATGTCTTCCATGCAGTTAAGGTTGATTGAAGATGCAAAAATCCATTGTGCCAGAGAGCATTTTAAAGCGATCAGTACGGAAAATGTGAAATATGACGTGGTGGATAGTTATGAGACCTTGATGAACAAAGTGATGAAGTAGCGACGGTTAAAGCTGCCAGCTTAGTTGGCAGCAATGTACTTAATACCTGATTAAAAGTAAAGGGGAGAAATGCGATCATGTCAGAATTCAAATATGAAATTACAGAGCGTATTGCGGTTTTGTCCGAAAATGGCAAGGGCTGGACAAAGGAGCTCAATAAAGTGAGCTGGAATGATAGACCTGCAAAATTTGATCTACGAGACTGGCACCACGAAGAGAAAAAAATGGGCAAAGGTGCTACGCTGTCAGACGAAGAAGTTAGAAATCTCAGGGAAGTATTGAATGCAATAGAATTGTAAAGTGGGTGATGGCAATGGCGGAGATAATCAATATCTTTAATTTTTTAAAAGAGTTTAATGAAATATCGAACCCTGTTATTACAGAGATCGATAATCAGAAGTGGAGTTTAAATATTTCGGATATTCCAGTAATTGACGAAATACGAAGTGTATTTCTTGGTCATGAAGTAGGAGAGATGGATTATTTGGAGATTAAACGACCAACTCTTTTGCCATGTCCAAATCCACTGGAATCGTTGATTGAATGGATCAAGAATGATTGGAAGAAGCTAAGCGTAGATAAGATTGAAGTCGCTGATAAATTGCCGAGAGCATCTCTGGATGATACGGGTGATTTGGTCTACAACGATGAGTTTTTTACAGATGATCAAGCCCGTGTAGATACATATCAACTTTGGCTTTCAGCACGAAACAGCTGGCGAGATATAGAGGTTCCAAAGTCTAAAGGGCTTGATTTATATAACAAGCTGTATCAATTGTATTCTGAGATGAAGCTGGAATCTGAAAGCGTTGAGTTAATGCTTGGCGATGGGAATATTAGATGGTATACGTCGGAAAGAGTCATAGACCATCCTGTGCTTCTTCAAAAGGTGCTCTTGCATTTTGATGCCCATGTACCATCATTTAAAGTATATTGTGAAGAAAAAAAATCGGAGATATATACGCCCATGCTTAGAGTCATTCCTTCCATCAACCAGAAAATGTTATCAGACATTATTTTGGAAATCGATGATGGAGACTATGATATCTCTTTATTTGAGAATACATCTGCACTATTTAAACGCATTATCAATGTTGTGGATATCAAAGGCACTTTTGTTGAACAACGCAAACCAATCAATGAAATGGCAATAATATACTCAGCACCAATTCTTTTCCTAAGAAAGCGTACTCTAGGCTTTTCAAGCTTTATTGAGGGTGTGATTGAAGATGTGCAAACGAATTCGGAGATTGAACTGCCCGAATTTTTCGAAATAATGTCAGGTATATACGCAGAAAGACCACAAGAAGAGATAGTTGAAAAAAGCTGGAATCACAGTGGCATCGATGAAGATGTCTTATTAACTTTGCCTGCAAACAATGAACAGCTACGTATTATTAAGTACTTGGATCGATATGGGGCTGTTTTGGTTCAAGGGCCTCCTGGTACTGGGAAAACACATACCATTGCAAATCTCATAGGACATTTGTTGAGTCAGGGCAATAGCGTTCTAGTTACAAGTCATACAGAGAAAGCCTTGGCTGTATTGAAGGAGAAAGTTTATCGAGATCCACACGATCCGGAACTTAATCTTCAGAATCTGTGTATTAGCATATTAAGCTCCACTTCACAAAAGAAAGAGATGGATGAAGCGATCAATGAGATCGCGTCCAAAAGCTCGTCTATGGATTTGCATAGTTCTCAGAAAAAAATAAAACGTCTTGAAGAAGAAAGAAAAGATCTGGTAAATCAGTCGAAGCAATTGACTGATGAGCTTGTCAGAGCAAGATCCATGGAATATAAGGACTTGATTTTTGACAATCACACAATATCGCCAATTGAAGCTGCGAAGTTTTTAAATAGCGGTAATGACGTGTTTGATTACATCGGTGGAAAAAGTAATGATAATGAGGTCGGCTTTCCGCTAACACACGAAGAATTAGTCTTTCTTTATTCTTCAAACGACAGACTGAGTGGCGAAGAAGAAAACCTTCTAAGGAAGGCATATCCATCCAGTGATCAGATAATAAGCAGTGCGGACTTTGCAGCCCAAGTAGATCTTATCAATGACTTGAAGGGAATTCTTTCAGGTAATACAGTTCTTGAAGAAGCAATATTTACGGCAAATATATCGACAGTCAATCATCTTCTGAATGAATCGAACAAACGGATTTCAACAATTAGTGGATTTGAACCTTTGGAAAAAGCCATCATCAATCAAACGATAGTTGATCCAACATATCCGAGGCTTTGGGATGATGTGCTTGAAAAGACAGGAATAATACAGACAAAATATGAGTCTTATCGAAAACTGAAATTGAATAACGATTTTTCTATAGAAGAGTCGATAATTAGTAAATCAGCGCTTAAAATCCTTGAAAACATCATTGACTCAGGGAAAGAGAAGCCAATTGGGTTATTAGCCAAGGGTGAATGGAAGCGGACAAGAGACGCCATAAAAATAAATGGGAAATTGATTGAATCAAAAGATGAGTTCATAAAAGCATATGAGCTTATTTCCTATGAAGATGAAAAACAAGATCTCGTGAAATTGATTAGAAAACTACTTTCAGATATCACGAATATCGATAAACTGGTATTCGACGATTTTGAAAATAAAATTCGTAAATATAAAGATCAGATTGTATCAGCTTTGAGCTGGTATCGGAACGATTGTGAAGCTTTTCTCAAAAGCGTTGAAGAATGTATTCAATGGGTCAGTGAAAAGAGGCTTCCACGCATTTCATCTATAGACAATCTTGATGCTGCATTTAATTATTTAGTATCGGCACGAGCCTTGTTGCATGCAAAAATAGATGATGCTGATCTGAAAGATATAAATTTGAAAATAGAAGACTATAAGGCTCTTCTAAGCGTTTATATTGATTCGAATTCTTATATCCAAGCTCTCTATACTGCGGTTCATGATCTTGATGAAAACGCATATAGTGGCCATTTGAAGGCGTTAAATTCGTTAATCGAAAAAAATGAAATTGCAGAAAAGAGAATGCATCTTTTGTCTCGAATTAGAGTAATAGCGCCAACCATTGCAAAGCAAATAGAAATTCGAGAAGGTATCCATTCACAAAACGCAATGCCGGAACATTTAGATGAGGCTTGGAAGCATTTTCAACTGAGGAATCAAATCGAAAGATTGGATGGTCTTGATCCTGCCAAAATTCAAGCTGATATTGAGCAAATCAACGTAATGTTATTGAAAAATGCGAGGACACTCGCATTTGAAAAAGCGTGGTATGAAAAGATAAAGAACCAGACAGACAAGCAAAATCAAGCATTGCAAGGGTGGAGAAATACCGTTAAACAGATAGGCAAAGGAACCGGAAAGAATGCACCAATGCTGAAGGCGAAAGCAAGAGAGCTCATGCCACTTTGTCAAATGGCAATACCGATATGGATTATGCCGCTTAATAGAGTTGTGGAAACCTTCGATCCACGGAACAACAAATTTGATGTCATCATTATTGATGAGGCCAGCCAAGCGAATATTTTATCTCTTGCAGCCTTGTACCTGGCTAAAAAGGTGATTATAGTAGGCGATGATGAACAGGTTAGCCCAGATGCTTTTGGTGTTAAATCGGATGAAGTAAATGCCTTGGTTGCTCAACATTTAGAACGCATTCCAAACAACCATTTATATAACGGATTGACATCTCTATATGATATGGCAAAATCATCAGGATTTAAGCCACTTATGCTGACTGAGCATTTTAGGTGCTTGCCAGAAATCATCGGATTCAGCAATGACTTGTCCTATAATGGCAGAATAAAGCCGTTAAGGGATTCTTCAAGCACTTCAATATATCCACCAGTAGTCGAATACAGAGTAGCCGGAGCATCAAGGAATAATAAGAAAGTGAATGACGTTGAAGCGGATCATATAGTATCTCTGATTCAAGCATTTTTAGAAATGGATGAATATAAGGGACAAACCATTGGTGTGATTTCGATGCTGGGCAATGAGCAAAGTGCTGCCATCGAGAAAAAACTTCAGGCAGTTGTTGACCCAATCGTGTATGAGGAAAGACGCATACAATGCGGTACCCCACCTCAATTTCAAGGTGACGAAAGGGATATCATAATCTTAAGTTTAGTGGATAGCCCAAATGAAAATGGCGGGCCACTCCGACTGCTAAGCGAAGATGGAAACAACGATAAATACAGAAAGCGCTACAATGTTGCCGTGAGCCGTGCAAGGAATCAATTGTGGGTAATTCATTCATTGAATCCGGATATTGATCTAAAATCGGATGATTTAAGATTAAAATTGATTAAATATGCGATAAACCCTAATCGTGATCAGGACAACCTGCTGTCAATGAGCGAATCGCCTTTTGAAATGGAAGTAATGAAGCTTCTATTGGCTGAACGGTATAAGGTTATTCCACAGTTCAAAGTTGGCGCTTATAGGATTGACATGGTCATTCAATATGGCGATAAAAAAGTAGCTCTGGAATGTGATGGCGAACGGTTCCATACCAGTGACAATTTGAATAACGATCTTGCGAGACAAGCAATATTGGAGCGCTTAGGATGGCGTTTTATAAGGATCAGGGGAAGTGAGTACTATCGCTATCCTGAGCAGACAATGAAGAACGTACTAGATTCATTGTTAAAGTATGGGATACATCCATCATTTGAAGATGTAGAATCTGATTTGCAAGCAAATGATACGCTGTTAAATGTTGTGAAGATTAGAGCGAGCGCTTACAGGAATGAAGTTGTTGAACAGCTTTATCATAACGAAAGTCCCGAAGTGATTGATTCTAAGCCAGCCGAGGTTTCAATGGATCAGTTGACTGGTATGCTTGATATTCATAAATACACTTTAGAATATAGCGAAGATGAAGCGGTAGATTCCTCGAAATGTGCCGATAATTCAGAGGTTGCAGAAAAAGAAGAAGTAGCAGCAGAACCATTAATTGTGGCCGATCAAAAAGTCGTTAGAAACGAAGTTGAGCAAAAGGCAGAAAAAAGCGAAACAGCGCTAACTTTTGACTTTCGGGAAAAGCAGAAAACCGTGAACCAAATAAAAGAAAAGCCAAGAGCGGTAGAAGCTAAAGCAACGGAAGCTGCCTGTCTTGGTAAACCAAAGTTTGATTTTAGAAACAGGAAATCTTAAAGGGTTTTCTAAAATTTTTTTAAAAGGGGTGAGGTAATGGAATCAGAGAATATTGTTTTTTATAAGAGTAAGGTAAAAAAAATGGTCTCACAGGATATGATGAAAAAAGAGTTTGCTCAATGTCTTCAAGTTGAGAATCTCAATTTTTTGATTGGTTCTGGTTGTTCAAGTTGCGTTATAGATGAAGTTGAAAAATCTATACCGATAATGGGGACTTTAGCCAAACGTTTTTTTGAGGAGCATGAAGATTTTTCTGTGCAAGAGACTCCTTTGAAGCAACATTTTGAAGGTAACTTAGAGAGCATGCTTGATTATATGATTTCTGTAAGATCGGTAAATCATATTTGTGCGATAGAGCCAGATATTGATGAGAAAATTAAGCGTGTACAGTCATTTATTCGTCTTCAAATTATTGAAGGTATGAAATGTGAAGAGGTAAATGATATATATAAAGAGTTCTATCTCAAGATTTTGAGGAAGAACAGGCGGAATCCAATTAATATTTTTACGACTAACTATGATTTGTATTCTGAGAAGGCGCTAGATGAATTGGGATTCTTCTACAATAATGGGTTTACAGGAACATACGAAAGGAAGTTCAACCCAATAGCGTACAATTACGCTTTTGTTGAAAATATGAACTTAAATAAAGACGTTTGGGACAGAATATCCAATTTCTTCAATTTATATAAAATCCATGGGTCTATCAACTGGATAAACAAAGATTCGGTTGTAATTGAAAAAGCAATTGAAAATATTACGGATGAGACCGTGATGATTTATCCCACACCATTAAAAGACAGAACAACGCTTATGACTCCATATTCAGACTTAATGCGAAATATGCAACAGTCCCTTATGAAAAATAATAGTATTTTAGTGACGTTGGGTTATAGCTTCTCAGATGATCATATCAACAGGATTATTCTCAACATGTTATCAGTCCCAAGTTTTCGATTAGTTGTTCTGGGTAGTGGGACAAACATCGAAAAATTAATATCGGCTAACGATAGCAGAATATGGGTTATTAACTCTGAGGATAAAATTCATTACTTTGATAATTTCGTCAGAAAGTTGTTGCCGGACATTCAAGACGACATCAAGGAGAGAATAGATTTACAGGAAAAGTTCAAGGCGATTGAGTCGGCGTTAAAAGGAGATGACTAATATGACGAACCGTAATATTGGTCGGGTTATTACAATAAGTAGCAAATGGATTGTAGCTGAATTGTATCCTAACATTGGGAACTATGTTAATACAGTTGATGGGATTAGATTTGTCGGAGAAATTGGATCATATGTTTCTATTGAGGAAACTGATAGAAAGGTCATTGCGGAAATTATTTCTATAGATGAAAAAAATTCTGTTGGTTCGGAAATAATGAATAAGCCGAACAGTAATAGAATGGTCAATTTAAATCTTATCGGTGAGATATCAGGAGGCGCTTTTGTATTTGGTGTTTCAAAAATGCCTTTCATCTTTTCTGAGATCAGTATTATTACTGAAATAGATTTAAGAACTATGCTCGAGATTGGCAATGAGGAAATTGTGATAGATGCTGATAAGCAACTAACAAGAGCGGTTTCGTTGACAATAGGTTCATCCGTTATATTTCCAGACTACGATGTTAAGATAAACATAGATAAGTTTTTTGGTTTTCATTTTGCTGTTTTCGGAAATACTGGAGCAGGTAAATCCAATACAGTTGCGCGGATAATCCAAAACGTTTTTAAAAAGAAAAGCAATTCCGCTGTTGGAGCAAAGTTCATCATTATTGACTCAAACGGAGAATATGAATCATCAATTTGTGAGTTGAATACTAGGGGTATTCTCTCTGAAACTATAAAACGGACACTAAAGTCGGCAGATTCGGGTTCAATTGAGCCCGAATTTTGCGTTCATTTATTTTTTTCACTTGGTTTTCGTAATATATAACTAAAGAAAGGGGCTCTTAAATATTAAGAGCTATTTAAAAGGTGAAAAAAATGGAAAAAAGACTTGAAAAAAAGAGATGTAGTAATTGCGAGTATGTACAAACGGTAGACACAAGCATTGAAGACTGGGAAATAACCACTGTTTGCGACAATTGTAAAGACACTGAATGCTTTACAGACGTTACAGAAGAGAGCGAAATGCTTTCATATGTAAAAGACAAGCTATCTTTTTACAATTTCAAAAGCAAAAGCTTTGATGGTTTTGGAAAAGACTTTAGCTTTGAAAAAAACGCTAATGACGAGTATTCTGAAGAACTTGGAAATCTAATAAAGGATGTCTTAAAGGATAACCCCGAAGCATTTCCTGGAACAATAGTAGACGCAGAAGGAGAACTTCTTGCTCTGATTGATGGAGTAAGAAGAGTCAACAGGCTTGGTTATGTTATCTACAAAACAATCAACGGTGTAGATATAGTCTATAACAATGGAGGATATTATCTGTAGAAGGATGATACAGTTATGTACTGCAAGAAATGCTATATAAAAGAAGTGGACAACTATAATGGACTATGCAGAATTTGTGCAGAAAAAGACGAGGATGTTCAGGAAGAAAAAAAAGGAATAATGGCTGCAGTGAACTACTCGCCACTTTAGAAGTGGGAGCTTCTTGGTCAATATAGCTAATGCTATAAGTTTACCCAAGCTAACCCCGTCGCACCGACGGTTGGTGTCATAGACACAATCGAATGCCAGTTTATTTCTTCTTGGCGAGAAGCCACCCCATTTAGGGATTGTCGATTGCTCTTACTATGCCAGCGTCAAAGCTTGGTTTTCGCTCTTCTGGCATAGGTGCGAATAGGTTGAATATTTTACTCCGCAAACCATTTTCTTGCGGAAACCTCGTATATTCAGTTGTAAAAGAACAATGCATTAGCTATATTATACCCTATTCTTTCGGATATATCGAATATCCTCAAGAATATTGCTATCTATCCCCACCCTACGCTCTCTCTAAAACGAGCAAGGTGGCTTAAAGGATGGGGAATTCCGCAAATATAGTTAAAAAAGATTGAAGCTGAAAAGGCTATGAGTCAAAAACAATATACAGATGAATTTAAAAAAACAATAGTAGAACTTTATAATTCTGGAAAGAGCCTAGCAGAGTTGAATAGTGAATATGCCGTATCAAAATCAACAATAACTGGCTGGGTAAAGAAAAATAAACCTGTTTCTGTAGATAAAAATACAACTATAACAGCAGTGGAACATAAAAATTTATTAAAGAAAAATGCAAAACTTGAGGAAGAAATTGAAATATTAAAAAAGGCTATGGGCATATTCGCAAGGAAGTAACTACTATATTTGAATTCATCACTAACAACAAGAAATATCATGATATTAAGCTCATGTGTAAGGTTTTAAAGGTAGCTAGGAGCTCTTATTACAAGTATTTAAATAAAAAACCAAGTGATCGAGAATTAGAAAATAAAAATATAGAAAAAGAAATCATAAATATCCACAAAGAGAGCAAAAACCGTTATGGAGCACCCAAAATAAATGAATCACTAAAAGCATTGGGGATAATTATTAGTTTAAAAAGAACTCAACGTTTAATGAAGAAGTTGGGAATAAAATCTATAATAATAAAAAAATTTAGACCAGCATCATCTAAAAGGAAAATAGTAGAGAAAGAAAACCTTTTAAAAAGGGATTTTGAAACAGCTACTATTAATGAAAAGTGGGTAACTGATATTACTTACATCCACACAATTAAAGATGGTTGGTGTTACTTAGCTTCGGTTATGGATCTATATAGTAAGAAAATAATAGGACATGCTATGTCTAAAACTATTGATACCCCATTAGCGCTACGGGCTGTAAAGAATGCTGTACAGCTTCAAAAACCAAGCACTCCATTAATACTTCATAGTGATTTAGGATGTCAGTATACAAGCTCCGCTTTCAAGCAATACATAGATAGTACTAAACTTATTACCCATTCCTTTAGTGCAAAGGGATGTCCTTACGACAACGCTTGTATAGAGTCATTTCATGCTTCTTTGAAAAAAGAGGAAGTCCACCTTGTTAAATATTTTGATTTTGACACAGCAAGATTATCGATATTTGAATATATAGAAGCTTGGTACAATAGAAAAAGGATACATAGCAGCATTGGTTATATCTCACCACAAAACTGTGAAGATTTAGCTAGAAAAATTGCATGAAAAGTTCAGCTTTTTGTGTCTAAGATATTGACATAGATCCATTTTGAATATTCATTGATGAAGGTGCTTTAGTCGCAACTTCAACCAATTCAATAATATCTTTATCTGAGATCTCCGTATCTTTAAATCGACGGATACTCTGTCTCTTGCTGACAACTTCTTTTAGTTCCATGCTATTGCACTCCTTTACGCTCTTTATACATGGCTAACAGTTTGGTGATAGTATCTGCCGCACGATGACATTTTAAAATAGAATTTTCTTGCTGTTTAAATTTGGGTGGTAACATCTCTGTTGTAATTTTATCAACAAAACCGTTATCTTTCACAATATTTCCGTCAGCACAAGTCATACCATATTTACATGAGTAACATTGCGAAAAAGCACCCACTAAAAATTTTGAAATTACTTTCATTTTATTTTTATTCGCAAAATGTTCTACTATATTCAGTACTTGACTATTTTCTTCATCCTTAGAATAACCAGTCGATAGAATGACAATCGGTTTATCTTTTAAGGAGAAGGTGCCTTGGTGACGAAAGCAGAAACATCGTTCTAACATCGCATGTGTCAAAGCATTGGGTACATCATAATAATTAGGTACGCCTAGAACAATAGCGTCTGCTTGAGCCATAGCTTCTGCAATCTCTTGAAAATCATCTTCTACAACGCATTTATTGTCTTTCGTACAACCAAGGCAACTGATGCAACCTCCTATATGTTTCCCAAATAGGGAGATATACTGTGTGTCCTCCTTGCTCTGAGAAAGAATTTCTTTGATAGCGTGAGCGGTAATACCATTTTCCCTCGGACTACCTGATATACCTAAAATCATATTCATACACCTCCTATAATTGAATTACTTAATAAAACTTGATCCTTTTTGAATAACCATCTTTATTTTTGACATGACAAAGTCATAACTACCTTCAGCATGAGGTTTTGTACAGCCGGAACAATCTTTTACCCCATTGGTCACTTTGAAGTTACCGCCACATTCGTTACCTAACATATACAATGGACAATAACAGAAAAGGCAGTTAAACTTGTCTTCCTCTACTCCTTTGTGACAAGGAAAAATTTCACATTGTCTATGTTGATTAAACTTATAATTATCCGTTTTGTATGTTCTCATCATTTACTCCTTTAATTCATTTTTTTCTTTTTTCGCATGTATATAAAAAATTCCTAGGAATTTCTAGATTATTGTAAAAATGAATATGTGCATACCCACCAAGGAAATTTTTGTAGGTATAACCACATGACCATTTATTGATATTGCCATTACCTCTGTCTTTTTCAACACTATAAACTGTCTGGTCATCCAAGTGCTCCGTCAGTTTTGAGCGATGAAACTCATGAGCTTCAAAATTGGTCATATCTGATCCAATAATCGATTCCTTATTGATTCTGACATCTACATAACCAAATCGTTGTAACTTTTTTGTCATGACAGAGTCATTTTCCAAGATACCAACCATTTCATAAGCATTATCCTCAAGATCCACTATCCGGTTACACATATACATAAGTCCACCACATTCCGCATAAACTGGGCCACCTGCTTCAATAAACTCTTTAATAGATGTTCGCATTTGTTTATTAGCCGATAGCTCTTTAACAAATACTTCTGGAAAACCACCTCCAAAGTAAATACCATCTATGGATGCTGGAACTGCCTTATCTTCTAAAGGACTAAAATACACTAGTTTCGCTCCAAGTGCTTCTAGTAGTTCTAAGTTGTCTTGATAGTAGAAGTTAAAGGCCTTATCCAACGGCACACCAATTCTTACTTCATCAACAACTTTTTTTATGCCTAAATCTACTCTTTTTAATGGTGCCGCACTTTGCCCAAGTTCCAGTAAACCATCAAAATCAATAGAGTCTTCCATCAAATTACTAATCAAGTCGATTTTGTCTTGTAGCACTTCTACTTCATAAGAGGGTATTAAACCTAGATGACGACTATCCAAATTAATGTCAGGGTGTTTCTTTAAATAGCCAAAACACTTTACGCCCGTCATTTCTTCAATAGCTTCTTTTAATATGTCATAATGACGTTTACTGTTGACCTGATTAATAATCACACCTGCTACGTCCACATCATTATCAAAATGCTTAAAGCCGTGTACAATTGCTGCGGCACTTGTAGAAATACCACTACCATTAATGATGAGTACAACTGGTGCTTTTAATACTTTTGATAAATGAGCAGTACTGCCAACATTTTTATGAACAATATGCCCATCATAAAAACCCATTACGCCTTCGATAATAGAAAGATCTTTATTCACTCCAGTTTGTTGCATTAAATATTCTATAGGGTTTTCCTGTATAAGCCATGTATCTAAATTTCGCGATGGGTTTCCAGTAACAAATGTATGAAATGCAGGATCGATATAGTCTGGCCCACTTTTAAATGGCTGAACATTAATTCCTTTCCGTCGAAACCCATTTAAAAGACCTAGGGTGATTGTCGTTTTACCTACACCACTATTTGTACCTGCCAGGACAAATCTTGGACAATTCATTCTATCTAAGTTAGCCATTTGTAACTTCCTTCGCAAACGTCGCTACCGATTTCAAGTCATCTTTATCTGGTTTTCCACGATGCATTACTGTAAAGCTCCCTCTACAATGAAACTCTTTATCAGACATCGTGATACCTCTTTTCTTAACTAATTTTTTAACTTGATTGTATGTGGACTCGATAATCGCCGCAGAACTAAAATTAACTACTTTACCAACATTTTTGTCTAAAGTATTTATAAAGGTTTTAACTTCTCCGGACACGCCTGCTGCGTAAACAGAGCTTCCTAAAAATAAAATATCTGTATCTGGGTCTACAGGTTGTGAAAGTGGAAAAGCTTTAACACCTATAGCCCTTCCAATGGCTTCAGCTAACTTTTTTGTATTACCCGTTTTCGAATAATATCGCACCGCTATTTTCATCATTTCCTCCTCCTTTTTAATATGTGACTTGTTTTTTAAATTATTTTCAGTATAATTATTACATATATATCCGTTTTTAAAAATATAATTATTTTTGATAGATACTATCATTAATGATACCGAGGTGATGAAATGTTTAAAAAATACTTAGATGAATGTGGCTCTTGCCAAATCAGTCCAGAAGTAAGAGAAGCACTCTGTCCATATTGTATGGCACAAAAAGTCATAAAAGGAAAATGGAAACTTCTAATTTTCTGGCATCTACAACAAGGTACCAAACGATTTAATGAACTAAGTAGACTTATTCCTGCAACTCAGGCAACACTTACGAGACAATTGAGAGAATTGGAACAAGATGAAGTCATTGTTCGGGAAGTATACAACGTCATACCTCCTAAAGTGGAATACAAATTGTCACCACTAGGAATCGAGTTTGGCAATGTCTTGTCTGCTATGAATATTTGGGGAGTCGAGTATCTCACACACATGGGCATGATCAATCAAGACAACTAATTAATCGCTTAAAATAAAAGGTTTAGCCTAGCGTGTACTATCAGAGGCTAAACCTTCTTTAAACATGGGTGTATCCCGAACTCTGTGTAAACTCTAAAATTGATGTAAAATAAGGCGAATATTTTATGGGAGCAATAGCTTAAATGGCTGTCGCTCCTTTTGTCTGCATTATACAAGAATTTTCAGGGTTGTC